>DATING010001051.1:0-3663 GCA_035474555.1 Longimicrobium sp.
GCCACGCGGCAGGCAGGTTGCGGGCCGCACGGCCTTCTCGCCAGATTCCGAAGATTTTCCGAACCAGGGGACGGGTGCGGTGTATCCGCCTGCGTCCACGGCGCACACGTCCGCGCGCCCACCGACGCATCCGCCCGAAAACCGCAGCGGGCATCCAGCGCATTTCCCGGCAAGCAGCCTGATGGCGATCCTCACCCCCACGCAGCGCGACCGCATCGTCCCGCGGCTCATCGAGACCGAGATGCGCGAGTCGTTCATCGACTACTCGATGAGCGTGATCGTGCAGCGCGCCCTGCCGGACGTGCGCGACGGACTGAAGCCGGTGCACCGGCGCATCCTGTTCGCCATGCAGGAGGCGGGGCTCATCCCCACGCGGCCGTACAAGAAGTGCGCGACGGTGGTGGGCGACGTGCTGGGCAAGTACCACCCGCACGGCGACCAGTCGGTGTACGACGCGCTCGTGCGCATGGTGCAGGACTTTTCGCAGCGCTACCCGCTCATCGACGGGCAGGGAAACTTCGGCTCCATCGACGGCGACGCGGCGGCGGCGTACCGCTACACCGAGGCCAAGCTGGCGCCCATCGCCACCGAGATGCTGGCCGACATCGACAAGGACACCGTCGATTTCGCCCCCAACTACGACGACCGCCTCACCGAGCCGCGCGTCCTCCCCGCGAAGTTCCCCAACCTGCTGGTCAACGGCTCCAGCGGCATCGCCGTGGGGATGAGCACCAACGTGCCGCCGCACAACCTGGCGGAAGTGGTCCGCGCCGCCATCCTGCTGCTGGACAACCCGGAGTGCACCGTCGAGGACCTGATGGTGCACCTTCCCGGGCCCGACTTTCCCACGGGCGGCATCATCGTGGGCGTGCAGGGGATCAAGGACGCGTACACCAACGGCCGCGGGCGCGTGGTCATGCGGGCGCGCGTCTACAAGGAGTCGCGGCGCAGCGGGCGCGAGCAGCTGGTGGTCACCGAGATTCCGTACGGCACCAACAAGTCGCGCATCATCGAGCAGATCGCCGACCTCACGCGCGCCGGCAAGCTGCACGACGTGAGCGATCTGCGCGACGAGAGCGACCGCGACGGCATTCGCGTGGTCATCGAGCTCAAGCGCGGCGCGGACGCGGCCAAGGTGCTCGCGGCGCTGTACAAGGGCACGGCGCTGCAGACCACCTTCGGCGTGATCGCGCTGGCGCTGGACAACGGCGTGCCGCGCGAGCTGGGCCTCAAGACCATCCTGGAGCGCTACCGCGACCACCGGCTGCAGGTGGTCGTCCGCCGGTCGCGCTGGGAGCTGGACCGGGCCCGCGACGAGGCGCACGTGCTGGAAGGCCTGCTGGCCGCGCTGAAGAAGATCGACCAGGTGATCGCCATCATCCGCGGCAGCCGCAACCGCGAGACGGCGGCGCGCAAGCTGGAAAAGGAGCTCAAGCTCAGCGAGCGCCAGTCCGAGGCCATCCTGAGCATGCGCCTCTCCCGCCTGACGCAGATCGAGGCCAAGGAGCTGCGCGACCGTCTGGCGGAGCTGGCGGCGCGCATCGGCGAGCTGGAGACGCTGCTGGCCAGCCCCGAGCAGCAGGTGGCCTTCATCCGCCGCGAGCTGGCGGAGCTGGCGGAGAAGTACGGCGATCCGCGGCGGACGACCATCTTCGAGAGCGAAAAGTCCGTCCGCATCCAGGACATGATTGCGGCGGAGGAGGTCGTCATCACCCTCACCCGCGAGTCGTTCGCCAAGCAGGTGCCCATGCAGGTGTACCAGCGCGCCGTGGGGCGCGGCGGGTCGCTGGTGGGCACGGATTACGAGGCGGACTACCTGGAGCGCGTGCTGGTGGCCAGCACGGAGGACTGGCTGCTGGCGTTTACGGCGGACGGCCGCGCCTACGGCCTGCCCGTGCGTGAGCTGCCGGACGCCGGCCTCTCCTCGCGCGGCAAGCGGCTGCACCAGCTGCTGGAGCTGCCCAAGAACGCCGACGTGGTGGCCGTGCACATCGTGAGCGACTGGGAGGCGTCGCGCGCGGTGCTCTTCGCCACGGCGGGGGGCACGGTCAAGCGCACGTCGCTGGACCAGTTCACCCGCCCGCGCGCCGGCGGCGTGGAGGCCATCTCGCTCAAGGCGGGCGATCCGCTCCGGTTCGTGTCCATCACGGACGGCGAGTCGGAGGTGGTGCTCGCCGCCTCCGGGGGCCGCGCCATCCGCTTCGGCGAGGGCGACGTGCCGCTGATGGGCCGGGCCACGCAGGGCGTCCGCGGGATGAAGATGGATGGCAAGGAGCGGCTGGTCGGCCTCGTCGCCGGCCGGCCGGACACCGAGCTGTGCGCCGTGACAGCCCGGGGCATGGCCAAGCGCTTCGCCATGGACGAGCTGCCCCTGCAAAAGCGCGACGGCAAGGGCACCATTCTGGTCCCCGCCTTGAAGGAGATCGGCGAGCTGGTGGCCGTGCTGCCGCTGGGCGGGATGGATCTGGGCGCCGTGATGCAGGGGGACGAGATGCGCCGCATCCGCCGCGCGTCCATCCCCGTGTTCCCCCGCGATGCCCGCCCCGAGCCCGTGCTGGAGCTGGCGAAGAGCGAGCGCATCGCCGCCGTCACCCCCCTGGCCGAGCGCGACGCCACCGTCCCCGTCACCACGGCGGACGAGCTGCTGGAGGCGCCCGCGTCCGACGGCACTTCGGTGGATGGGAATTCCGCGGAGGGCGCGTCCCTGGATGCGCTCGACGGATTCCCGCCTGCTGCTGGCGATGGATCCGCGCCCGGCGATTCGGCCGATGATTCCACCGCGACGGATTCGATCGATGGATCGGGTTCGGCTGATCGCGACTCGTCGGATGGTGATTCTGCCGCTGGTGATGCGGCTGATGGCGATGCGGCTGATCCGGAGCCGTCCGCGTCCTCGGTGGATGGCGGATCGTCCGCGGCCGTCATCGCGGCGCCGGCGGAGGAGGAGGGCGAGCTGTTCGCGGACACGTCGGGTGCGGGTGATTCCGACGCCATCATCGAGGAGCCGATCACCGACACGCGCCGTCGCCGGACGCGCGCCTCGGCCGCGGCGCCCACGCCGCCTCCGGCACCCGCGCCTGAGCCGCGCAATCCGGCGGACGAGGATTCCGACGATGCCATCATCGAGGAGCCCATCACCGAGCAGCGCCGCCGCCGGTCGCCTGCCCCGGAGCCGACGCCCGCGCCCGCGGTGCCGCCCGCAGCCGCGCCGGAGCCCCGGCGCGCGCGCAAACCGGCCGAATCTGCCGCGCCTCCCGCACCGGCCTCCGAGCCGGAGCCCGCGCCCGAGCCGGCACCCCCTGCAAAACGCGGGAAAAAGGCGCCTGCCGCAGAGGTCGTCCCCGAGCCGGAGCCCGCACCCGAGCCGGCTCCGCCGCCGGCAGCGAAGCGCGGCAAAAAGGCACCCGCCGCCGAGGTCGTCCCCGAGCCGCCGCCTCCCCCCGCGCCCAAGCGCGGCAAGGCGCGCGACCCGGAGCCCGAACCGCCCGCGCCGGCTGAACCGCCCGCTTCCAAGCGGCGCACGAAGGCCGCCGCCCCGTCGCCCGAACCCGAGCCGCAGCCCGAGCTCCCGGCAAAGGGCAAGCGCGCCAAGAAGACGGCGGAGGAGCTGGACCTGTTCGGATCGTGATCCACCTACGACGAAGCGGCCGCGGAGCAATCCGC
>DATING010001052.1:0-2956 GCA_035474555.1 Longimicrobium sp.
CCACGTGCCCATGGCGCTGGAGGCGTGCGACCTGGCCACGCGGCACTCCGTCCGCGAGAACTGCTACAGCGGCGTCTTCATGGAGAACGTCGTCAACGTCACCCACCCGCACCACACGGCCGGCGGCCACGCGACGGTGCAATCTGGGGAGGCGGCGGACGGGCACGGGGACCACGGCGTCGCGCAGCCCGCATCCGCGGGGGCGCACGCGCACGGCGCCCCGGCGCAGGGCGGGCACGACGCGCACGCGGGGCACGGCGCGGCGGGCGCGCAGGCCATGCAGCACGGCGAATGGGTCGCGCTGAATCCGGACGACCTGCAGTACCCGTGCAACGTCGTGGGGGAAAAGTACCGGCAGTCGTGCTACGCCATGCAGACATCCGCCGTGATGTTCTTCAACAACGGCGACGTGGCGGCCACGGCGGGGATGTGCGAGCGGGCGCAAGGCTTTCTCTCCACCTGCTTCATGAGCCTGGGCCGCGACATCACGGCCTGGGCCAATCGCGACCACGACCGCACGCGCGAGATGTGCGCGCGCGTGGGCGAGGCGGCGGAGGGGCGCGCCCGGGTGTGGTGCGCGCAGGGCGCCGTCACCACCCTGGTGAACTACACCGCCGATTCCGGCGACGGGATGCGCTTCTGCCGCGGGATCGCCGGCGCGGAGGCCCAGCGCGAGTGCTACCGCATGGTGGGCGACGCCATCGCCCTGCTCAGGGACAGCCCGGACGAGCAGGGCCGGTTGTGCCAGGCCGCCGCGGAAAGCGAGTTCGTCGCCGCCTGCCGCCGCGGCGCGGGCCTCCGTCCGCTGGCGAGCGGAAGCGACGAGTAGGGCGGCAGGTTTCGTTGGATGCAGGACGCGACCGGGGCCGGCGGATGCGAATCCGCCGGCTCCTCCGCGTCCGTACCCACGCTGACACGCGTACGCGTTGCGCGCGGCGGCGCCCGGAACCAGTTTTGCACGCCGGAGACGCTCGAGGTCAGGGTTCCATCTCATCCAATCGACAGAAGCATGACGTCATCACTGCACCGCCGCTCCCTTGGCGCGGCGCTCGCCCTCTGCGCCGCGCTGCTGGCCGGCGCCTGTACGCCCTCCGCCCCGTCCGCCGGGCCCCAGCCGGAATCGGCGATGGCGCCGGCGGACTGGAACGCGCAGTCGCCCGCCACGGAGATCGCCACCTGGGCGCGGCAGGGGTGCCGGCGGGCGCCGGGCGGCAAGGACGCCTGCATCGAGCGCACGCTGGTGGGCCTGATCGACGACGCGGGCATCGCCAAGAGCATGGAGGTGCTGGACACGCTGGTGAACGTGGACACCGACGTGCGGGCGAATGCGCACGCGCTGGCGCACGGCCTGGGCATCTCTGCGTACCGCTCGCCGGAGACGCTGGCCGCGACCTTCACCGCGTGCCCGCCCACGCAGATGTCCGGGTGCTACCACGGCGTCATCCAGGGCTACTTCCTGGCCCTGGCGGGGCAGGGGCGCACCATCGGCACGGCGGAGATGGATGGATTGTGTGATCCGCACCGCGCCAGCCCGTTCCTGTACTTCCAGTGCTCGCACGGCATGGGGCACGGGCTGATGGCGGTGCATGAGAACCACCTGCCCATGTCGCTGGAGGCGTGCGACGCGGCCAGCGAGGAGTTCATCCGCCAGAGCTGCTACGGCGGCGCGTTCATGGAGAACATCGTCCAGGTCACGCACCCGCACCACACGGCCGCCGGCCACGCGGGCACGCAGGGCCACGGGGGCGCGGAGGGCGGCCATGGCGCGGCCAGTGGCGGACACGGCGCGCAGGCCGCGAACGAGCACGGCGCCCACGCTCCGGACAGCGCGGCGAACGCGCACGCCGGCCACGGGCAGCAGGCCGCCGCGGCGGATGCGCACGCGGGGCATCATGGGCCCGGCGCGGCCGGCGGCCAGCAGGCGATGGCGCACGGCGAGTGGAAGGCGCTGGACCGCAACGACTGGCTGTACCCGTGCAACGCCGTGGCGGAGAAGTACCAGGAGTCGTGCTACACCATGCAGACGTCCGCCGTGCTGTACTTCAACTACGGCAACGTGGAGGGCACGGCCGAGGTGTGCGAGCGCGCCCCGGCGCAGTTCCAGGCCACCTGCTTCCTGAGCCTGGGCCGCGACGTGACCGCCCTGGCGGCGCAGGACCACGGGCGCTCCCTCGAGCTCTGCGGGCGCGCCGGCGACGCGGCGGCGGGCAGGGGCAGGGTGTGGTGCACGCTGGGCGTGGTGCAGAACCTGATGAACCTGGCCGCCGATCCGCAGGAAGGCATCCGCTTCTGCCGGATCGTCGGGAACGAGACCAAGGGCGAGTGCTACCGCGTGGTGGGCGAGGGCATCGCCACGCTGGTGCAGGGGACGGACGCCCGCGGCCAGTCGTGCCAGTCGGCCGAGAGCGGCTTCGTCGCCGCCTGCCGCCGCGGCGCGGGCGTGGAGCCCGCCGGGAACGGCAGCGACGAGTAGTGCGCGACCGGCTTCTCTTGATATGGAGGGGGGCGGGCTGATGGATGGAGAGCCGGCGGATGCACGATGCGTCCGCCGGCTCTCCTTTTTCGCCCGTGGAAACTGCGTCCCCCACCCCCGGCCCCTCCCCCGGCAAACTGCGCCGGGAGAGGGGAGAACAGATGCAAAACGGGCCGGCTTCCATCCCAGGAGCCGGCCCGTCCCGCATCATCCACTCACGCACTAACGCACTAACGCACTGCCGTTCACCGCGCCGCCTCCAGGATCGTCCGCATCTCGTCCGGCGAGAAGTGGTACGCCTCGTTGCAGAAGTGGCACACCACCTCGGTGTACGGCTGGTCTTCCTCCTCGATGATCCTCTGGATCTCATCGCTGCCCAGGCTGACGATGGCGCCCTCGAACCGCTGCCGCGAGCACGGGCAGTTGAACGAGATGGGATAGCGGTCGCCGAAGGTGTAGCCCTCGGGAAAGAGCATGTCCAGG
>DATING010001053.1:0-8283 GCA_035474555.1 Longimicrobium sp.
CCGCGGCACCCAGATCCACGATCATGACGGAAGCCCATTCGATTTCCTGAGAGGGTGTTTAAGATTCTACGTTCCCGATGGAAACCAACTTGCTTTCCTGAGGGAGCGCACGCCGGCAACCTCAACGTGCACAATCCGTTGCGCGCGACCGAAGGATCTACCATGCATGCCGAGGGGCTGGCTCCATGACCGGAAGCCGGCCCCCTCGATTTGCCGGCGAGATCCTTCAGTCGGCGCCATGGATCGAGTCATGGCGCGGGTCTCGGCGGCGCCTCCCTCAGGAAATCAAAACGCGAGTCCAGTTCCTTAAACACATTCTGGGGGAGCGCGCGCCCGATCTCGAACGTGCACAAGCCTCTGCGCGCGACCGAAGGACCTACCGTGCGTGCCGAGGGGCCGGGCTCCATGGCAGGGAGCCGGCCCCTCGGTTTGGCAGGCGAGATCCTTCGGTCGGCGCCATGGCCCCAGCGGAGACGGGGTTCCGGCGGCGCCTCCCTCAGGAAAGCAAACCCGGAGAGAGTTCCCTGGACGCACACCCGGGCGCCACGGAACCCCCTGATGGAATGCCCCGTGCCGCGCCGGATCAGGTCACGGCCGAGGGGTCCGCCGGCGGGTTGGGGCGCGGGTCCGGGCCGGCGGCGGCGGGGGTGGAGCGCTCGCGCGGCTTGACCAGGTGCCCGTACGCCGCCTGGCTCACCCCCAGCACCCACGCCAGTGACGCGGACCACCCGGCCACCACGTCCGACGGGTAGTGCACCCCCAGGTACACGCGCGAGAACCCCACCAGCAGGGTAAAGACGCCGCCCAGGAGGATGGCCCACCAGCGCCACCGCGTGGGCCACGCCAGCACCGCGAGCGCGGCCACCAGCGCCATGGAGCCCATCGCGTGCCCGCTGGGAAAGCTGTAGGTGTGCTCCGGCGCCGGCGAGGGGGACAGCCACAGCTCCGGGCGGTCGCGGCGAAAGAACAGCTTGGCGCCCTGGTTCAGCAGGCCGGCCCCGCCCACGGCCATTGCGAAGAAGAGCGCGTTGCCCCGCCGGCGCACCACCAGCAGCCCGATCACCACCAGCACCGCCACGGGCACCACGCCGTACAGGTGCCCGACGTCGCTGATGAGCTCCATCGCCGCGTCGAGGCCCGGGGTGGCATGGCGATGCACCCCGTTCAGGATGGGCGCGTCCCACCCGATGCCGCCGCGCCGCCACACGTCCCCCGCCAGGGCGCCGAACGCGACGAGCGGAAGGCCCACGCCCAGAAAGAGCAGGAGCAGGAGCTTCCACCGCGCGCGGACGAAGCGGAATCCCGCCTTCGCCAGCCCGCGCGCGGCGGCGATCACCACTTCTCTGGGACTTCGATGCTGGAGCGGCGGACGGGTCGTGGACAAGGCGGGCCGGCACGTGTCTGCGTGAAGAAGGGTCCCCGGAGGCGCCGCACCTGCACGAACGTTGCCGCGCGTTACACCAGGGGCGCGGGTCCGTTGCGGATACGTTACTCGAAGAACACGCTGCTTCCGCCGATGGCGCTGCCGCCGCGCACCAGCTCCTGGTTGCGACGGGCCCGCGCCTCCACCGCCGCGTCGTCCACGCGCCCGCCCCGCTGCCCGAGCGTCTGCCGGGGCTCGTCCTCGTCCAGCAGGTCGTACACCCGGGCGTCCGGGTCCGTCGCCAGCGCCTGGACCACGGCGCGGTGCAGGGGCGCGATCATGGACCCGCCGCCCGTGAGCGTCTGCGCGTTGATGGGGCCTCGCACGTGGTCGCGCAGAAAGGTGTCCCGCACGGCGATGACGCGCTCCGCGAACGTGCGCAGCGCCTCCCCGGTCCGCCCGCCATCGTCCCCGCCCCCGATCGTCCGGGGCCTGCCGCCGTCGCCGCCGAGGGTGACCGGCCGGCCGCCGTACAGGTCCACCTTGAGCGCATCCCATTCGCTGGGCGACAGGCGGCGGATTGCCCGCTGCGCATCCTCGTCCAGGCTGTCGTAGATCGCCTGGTCCAGCTCGCGGATGCCCAGCTCGTACGACTGCTGGATGATGGTCGGGCGGTGCCAGTCGTCCGAGCTGAAGCTGGTGTCGAACTCCACGTATCCAAAGTCCGTGGTGAATCCCCCGATGTCGATCACCAGCACGCCGAAGCTCCCCGCCATCCGCCGGAGCGCCTGGAGCAGACCTTCCGGCTCCAGCATCTTCACCAGGTGCAGCGAGCGGCCCGCGCGCGGCGTGAAGGGCGCCGCCGGCGGATACCAGGTCGCGTTCCGCCCGCGAGTGAACATGCCGCAGGCGTTGGATTCCGGCTCGTAGACGGTCACCCGCCCGTGCGCCGGACGCCATCCCGCCGCGTCCAGGATGAGGGCCACGCGGCCGTCCATGTCCCCGGCGTCGATTTTGGGGACGCAGACGCGGACGGCGCTCCCCGCCACGTCGCCGCCGTACGGGGAGTGCTCCAGGCTCTCCCGCAGCCCGCGGAAGAACTGGATGGCGACCTGTTCGTAGTCGTCGCCGCCGTCCGCGTCCGGCGCCTGCCCCATCTGGTCGCGGCTCACCCGCGCCTGCGGCCCCGTGGCGAAGAGCCGGGCCTTCCAGTAGCGGTAGATGCGGATCCCCTCCCCCGGCGCCTGCGCGCCCGCGGCCGCCCCGATCATCCACCGGGTCCCGCCCTTCCCTTCCACCCGCGCGACCACGGACGGGACGCAGAAGTCCACCTCCTCCGAGGCGAGCGGCAGGTCGCGGAGCAGGTCCGCCTCGCCGTTCCAGTCCCTGCGGATTGCCACCTTCGTGTAGGCACTGCCCAGGTCGATCGAGACCAAACGCCGGTTCTTCACTGCACCTCGCGAGGATGGGGACGAGCGCGCCAGCGCGCTGCTCGCCACGGTCACCGGGATCGGCGGCCATCCTACCACGCCCGGCGATCCGCACGCCAGGGGTGCGCCGGGGGATGGGGATCCAGGCCCCGTGATCCCGCCCGGGGGAGAATCCGCCGCCGGCCGGGGCGAACGGCAAGGCGTGCACCGGCCCGCATCCCCCGATGCCCACGCGCCGGCGGGCGCAGGAAACGAAAGCCTTGACCGTCTAGGTATCGGCCGGTATGGTATACCCAGATTCTCTAGGCCACTGGAACGAGGACCATGGGTAGATCGAACACGCTGCTCCACGGCGCGCTGGACGCGCTGATCCTGCGGACGCTCACGGGGGAGCCCCGCCACGGGTACGCCATCGCCCGCTGGCTGGAGTCGGAGACGGACCAGGCGCTGCGGATCGAGGAGGGGTCGCTGTATCCGGCGCTCTACCGGCTGGAGGAGCGCGGGTGGGTCGAAGCCGAGTGGGGCGTCTCGGAGCTGGGGCGCTCGGCCAAGTTCTACCGGCTGACCCCCGAGGGCCGGGCGCAGCTGGTGACGCGCACCCGCGAGTGGGAGGTGTTCGCGTCCGCGGTCTCGCGCATCCTGCTGGGCCCGGCCGGCCCGGCCGGGGCAGTCGGGTGAACGGCCCCGGACCGGGAGACGCCGCCATGAACGCGTTCGGCCGCGGAAAGGACCGGCTGCGCCGCATCCTGGGCGCCGACGTGGAGACGGAGGTGGAGAGCGAGCTGGGCTTTCACCTCCTGATGCGCATCCGCGACCTGGAAGCGGCGGGGTTGAGCCCCGCGGCCGCGCGGGAACAGGCGGCGCGCCAGTTCGGGGACTTCGAGGCCATCCAGCGGGAGTGCAGGACCATCGCCAGGAGGAGGAACCGCACCATGCGCCGCAGGGAATGGATGGCGGAGCTGCGCCAGGATGCCCGCTTCGGGTTCCGGCAGCTCCGGAGGAACCCCGGGTTCGCGCTGCTGACGGTGCTCATGCTGGCCCTGGGCATCGGCGCCAGCACGGCCATCTTCAGCATCGTGAACGGGGTGCTGCTGCGCGCCCTCCCGTTCCCGGAGGCGGACCGGCTCGTCGCCGTCTACCAGGTGGACGCGGAGGGCGCGGAGGGGAACTTCTCGCATCCCAACTTCGTGGACGTGAAGGAGCGCACCCGGAGCTTCGCGGCGCTGGCGGAGCACGCGTCCGGCTCCGCGCCGGTGGTCGTGGGCGGGACGGCGGTGCGGGTGCCGGTGGCGTGGATCTCGTCCGAGTTCTTCTCCGCCCTGGGCGTGGGCCCGGTCCTGGGGCGCACGCTGCTGCCGGAGGAGTTCGCCACCGGCGCGCCCGTGGCGATGGTCAGCGACGCCTTCTGGCGCCAGCACCTGGGGGCGGACCGGGACCTCGCCGCCCGCACGGTGCGCGTGGGCGACCAGCCGCTCACGGTGGTGGGCGTGCTGCCGCCGGGGATGAACCTTCCCGGGGACGCGGGGCTGTGGCGGCCGCAGGGGCCCCTGGCGGACGCGACGCGCACCGGGCACAACTGGCAGGTGGTGGGGCGGCTGCGCGCGGGGGTGCCGCCGGAGGCCGCGTCGCGCGAGCTGCGCGGCATTGCCCAGGCGCTCAAGCGCGAGCACGGCGACGACACGATGATCGCGGGCGCGGCCGTCGTTCCCCTGCACGAGGTGGTGGTGGGCGGGGTGCGGCCCATGCTCCTGGTGCTGGTGGGCGCATCCGGCCTCCTGCTGCTGATCACCTGCGCCAACGTGGTGAACCTGCTGCTCGCGCGCACGGCCGCGCGGCGGCGGGAGCTGGCGGTGCGCCGGGCGCTGGGGGCGGGGCGCGCGCGGCTGGTGCGGCAGTTCGTGGGCGAGTCGCTGGCGCTCGCGCTCGCCGGCGGCGTGCTGGGGGCGGCGATCGCCGCGGCCGGGACGCGTGCGCTGCTGGCGCTGGAGCCCGGACGGCTGCCGCGTGCCGGGGAAGTCCGCGTGGACGGGGCGGCCCTCCTCTTCGCCCTGGGCGTGGCCGTCGTGGCGGCGGCGGGGATCGGGATCGTCGTGGCGCTGCGGGCCTCCGGCGGCGCCCCGTGGGCGGCGCTGGTGGAGGGATCCCGCGGACACTCGGCCGGCGCCGCCAGCCACCGCGTGCGCGCCGTGCTGGCCGCCGGGCAGGTCGCCCTCACCCTGGTGCTGCTGGTGGGTGCGGGGCTCCTCGCCCGCTCGTTCCTGCGCCTGATGGCGGTGGACCCGGGGTACCGCACCGAGGGCGCGGTGGCCATGGAGATCCTCGTCCCCTGGGCGCAGGGCGACGAGGACCGCGCGCGCACCCTGCGCTTTCACCAGGCGCTGCACGAACGGTTGGGGGCCATCCCCGGTGTGCGGGCGCTGGGGTCCGTGAACCTCCTTCCGCTCCAGAACGCGGGCGGCGGGGCCAGCGGCACGTTCGCGAAGATCGACGGGACGGAGACCGTGCGCGGCATGGAGGACGTGGGGCGCCTGGTACGGGAGCCCGGCCGCGCGGGAGACGCCGTGTATCGCGTGGCCAGCGGCGGCTATTTTCCGGCGATGGGGATCCCCCTGGTCCGCGGCCGCCTCTTCGACGCGCGCGACACGCCGGAGACGGTGCACGCGGCCGTCATCAGCCAGTCCCTGGCCGAGCGCGCGTGGCCCGGGCAGGACCCGGTGGGACGGCAGGTGCAGTACGGGGGGATGGACGGCGACGTGCGCCCCTTCGTGATCGTGGGCGTGGTGGGCGACGTGCGCGAGCGGTCCCTGGACGCCGAGCCGCAGCCCACCTTCTACGCCAACGTCCAGCAGCGGCCCGGCGGGGTGAGCGGGCCCCACACCATCCTGCTGTACGGCGGCGATCCGGGGGCGGTGGCCGCGGCGGCGCGCGGAATCCTCCGGGAGATGGATCCCGAGATCCCGGCGCGCCTCAGCACCCTGGAGGAGGTGTTCTCCGCCTCGCTTTCCGACCGGCGGTTCAGCCTGCTCCTGCTGGGCGCCTTCGCGGCGGTCGCGCTGGTGCTGGCGGTCACGGGGATCTACGCGATCATCTCGTACCTGGTGGTGCAGCGGACGCGCGAGATCGGGATCCGGCTGGCACTGGGCGCACCCGCCGGCACGGTGCGGGGGATGGTGCTGCGCAGCGGCGTCCTGCTCGCGGCCGCGGGGGTGGCGGTGGGGCTCGCGAGCGCGCTGCTGGCCACGCGCCTGCTGGCCGGGCTGCTCTACGGGATCGGCACCCGCGACCCGGTGACGTTCGTCGCGGTGCCCCTGCTGCTCCTGGCCGTGGCCGCGCTCGCCAGCGACGTCCCCGCCCGCCGCACCACGCGGGTAGACCCGATGATCGTCATGCGGGCGGAGTAGAGACGATCCCCGGATTCCTCGAGGCGCTCCATCGAGCCCCGTGGCCTGGCCCTCACCGGCTCCGAGCCGGCCACGCCGATCCCGACCGGTTCGACGGTTTGTGACTTGCGGGAGGGCGTCCCCAGGGTTTACGGATGGCCGGAGCAACCAGGGACAACGGGATCCGGCCTGGAACACGGATCGGAATCGAGGATGCGAATGGTGGAAAAGCTGCGGCTGAGCGAAGCAGAGTGGCAAAAGCGGCTGTCACCCGACGAATACCGCGTACTTCGGCAGCACGACACGGAGGCGCCGTGGGACGGATGCTTCCTGGGGACGAGCGACCCGGGCACCTACGTCTGCGCGGCGTGCGGCAACCCGCTCTTCAAGTCCGGTGAAAAGTTCGAGTCGGGCACCGGCTGGCCCTCGTTCACGAGCCCCGTCTCCGCCGACTCGGTCGACGAGCACGAGGACCTTGCGTACGGCGTGGTCCGCACGGAGGTGCGCTGCGCGCGGTGCGACGGGCACCTGGGCCACGTCTTTCCCGATGGCCCGCCTCCCACCGGGCTGCGGTACTGCATCAACTCCGTCAGCATGAAGCACGTGCCCGAGGGCACGCCGATCGTGCTGGTGGTGGAGTAGTGCTCCGCGCGCAGCGTCCCGGTCGCGAATCCAGACGAAGCACACGGAATCCACCACGAAAAAACACCGATCCACCCACGCCAGCGGACGAACACGAGACGCCGCCGCTCTCCCGAGCGGCGGCGTCTACATCCATCCGAGTCCTTCCCTGCAGCGCATCACAATCGCAACCCGAGCGGCGAACGCGGTACTCGCGCAGGCGGCGATCCATCGACACCGACGCGGCCCGGGCTCCGGACTGGTGAGTGCGATCTACAATCCGAGCCCGATCCAACGCGCGCGTTCGCTTTCGTAGAGTTCGCGAACCCCTCCGCAGCCTGCGGGCAGCGCTCCGCTCGCCTCGATCCGCTCTTTCAAGCTCATCGACTGCGACATGAGGCCGCGCAGCTCACAAGCGGCAAACCGTCCGCCCGCGAACGCATCACTGACGGCGTCGACCGCGAGATCCTCCGCGGCCCAGTGCTCCGCCAGGGCGTTTCCGTTGTACTCCCAAAAGTCATCGAGCACGCGGTGCCAGCGGCTCGTGTCGCGTGCGGAGGGAAGCGCGTACGTGTTGTAAAGGTAGAAGCGGCCTGGGACATCGATCAGGGTAGCCGTTCCCTGGATGGAGAAGTTCCCGAGCCAATCGGCAACACGGACCGGCGCGGGGCTCACGAGCCTGTCGATGACCCAGAGGTGCCCGGATTCATCGCGGTAGGCCGGGGCGACGTGATACGCCCAGTCGGTACGCCGCCCATCCGCAAGCTGGTACGCGATCGAGCCGCTGGGGGCGACCGGCGTCATCAGGGAATCGACCATCAGCCAGACCTTGAACATCTTGCCGTTGCTGAGCGGCGCCAGCCTCGCGAAGAGGAATTCCGCCCGGGCATGGCAGCCGCTGTATGGATTGGCTGGGAAGGCTGGAAGAACCGCGAGCGAGTCCCGGATTGCCGCTGCCTCCGCCTCCGTCACGGGAGCAGGACTCGGCGCCTGATTCTGCCACCGCCAAAGGCGATTCAGCCAGTGATTGACGTTCGCCGGCAGCTCACGGGGCGCAGGGGAGGGGGTGGGAAGCTGCGCGTGAATGCTTGCCGGCATGGAGGCAGCGAGCATCGCGCAAATTGCAAGAACGCGTACGCGGAACATCGAGTTGGATCTCCACGGGAGGGATGAAGAACGAGCCGGAGCGATTGCGCTGGCAGGACGGCTGCGCACGGCGACCCGCACCACCGCCGAGGCTGCGGACAACCAGGTGGCTGAATCCGGGGGCGGGCATCGTGCCGAGGCGTTCCGTCGACCCGAAAGTACGTCGATGGATCGCGAACGGAAAGCACGAGGGCGGACCCCAATTCGGATCCGCCCTCGGTCAAAACCAGCTGGCCGCTTCAGCCGCACCATGACTGCCGCCGCTGAACAGCCTCCCGCTCAGGGCTACTCCACCGTAACGCTCTTCGCCAGGTTGCGCGGCTGGTCCACGTTGGCGCCGCGC
>DATING010001054.1:0-3053 GCA_035474555.1 Longimicrobium sp.
GGCCACACGGTGGGCGGCGGGCTGGAGATCGCCATGGCGGCGGACCTGCGCATCGCGCGGCGCGGCGCCGGCAAGATCGGCCTGCCCGAGGTGGCGCTGGGCGTGCTGCCGGGCACGGGCGGCACGCAGCGCCTGACCAAGCTGGTGGGCGCCAGCAAGGCCATCGAGCTCATGGTGCAGGGCAACAACATCGACTTCGACGAGGCCGCGGCCATGGGCATCGTGAACCTCGTGATCGACGCCGAGGACAAGACCACGTTCCTGGCCTCGGTGATGGAGTACGCGCGCCAGTTCACGCGCCCCAACAAGGCCACCTTCGCCGTGGGCAACATCAAGCGCAGCTGCCAGAGCGGCGCGGAGCTGCCCCTGGAGCAGGGCCTGGCCCTGGAGCGCGAGCTGCAGGCGCTGCTGTTCAACTCCCAGGACGCCAAGGAAGGCCTGAACGCCTACGTGGAGAAGCGCACCGCGCACTTCACGGGCAAGTAAGTCCGGCGGGTTCGACGGGAGGGCGTGGGCCTCGGCCGGCGCCCTCCTTTCGTTTGGGGGACGGTTCGAGCGGCGCAACGGCGAGGAACAGGTTACAGGGGACAGGTTACAGCCTGCACCACCCGGTTCATACCGGGCGCGGGGAACGTGCGGGGCGATGCGTGGTAAAGCCGCGCACGCGACGACACGCCGCGCCGGTCGCGAAGTTCTCCCCCTCCCTCCGCGAAGCGGGGGAGGGGGCCGGGGGGAGGGGGCTCTCCGCCTGCGACGAGAGCATGCATTACCGGCTCAGTCTCCGCTGGTGCCGTTGCAGTTTGCAGCCGCCGTTGCATCTCTCAAGTCCCCGGCGCGGTGGATTGCGCGGGAATGCGTCTGGTGACGCGGCGGTCGGGCACGCCCGAATCGTGCAGTTGCAGGAAAGTCGGGCAGTGGCAGGTGCAGTTCAGCAGGATGCGGCCACAGCGCAGTTCCATCTGCACTTTCAGACATACCAGGCGATGACGGATACGGCGACGCTGGACATCCAGCCGGGACGGCTGTTCATCGGGGGCGAGTGGCAGGACGCCGCCTCCGGCAAGACGTTCGAGACCATCAACCCGGCCACGGCCGAGCCGCTCACCACGGTGGCCGAGGCGTCCAAGGAGGACGTGGACCGCGCCGTCACGGCCGCCCGCACGGCGTTCGAGAGCGACGCGTGGCAGAACATGGACGCCCGCAAGCGCGGCAAGCTGCTGTACGCCATCGCCGACAAGCTGGAGGAGCGCGCCGACGAGCTCGCCCGGCTGGAGACGATGGACAACGGCAAGCCCGTACGCGAGGCGCGGGCGATCGACATCAAGGAGTCGATCGACTGCTTTCGCTACTACGCGGGGTGGGCGGACAAGATCGCCGGCGACGTGATCCCCGTGCCCGGGCCGTACCTGAACTACACCCGGCGCGAGCCGGTGGGGGTGTGCGGGGCCATCATCCCGTGGAACTACCCGCTGCAGATGGCCGCCTGGAAGGTGGCGCCCGCCATCGCGTGCGGGAACACGATGATCCTCAAGCCGGCCGAGCAGACGCCGCTCACGGCGCTGGAGCTGGCCCGCGCCGCGTCCGACGCGGGGCTGCCGGCCGGCGTGCTGAACGTGCTGCCGGGCTTTGGCGAATCGGCGGGCGGGGCGCTGGTGAACCACCCGGACGTGGACAAGATCGCCTTTACGGGATCCACCGCCATCGGCAAGCTCATCCAGCGCCAGGCGGCGGACACGCTCAAGAAGGTGTCGCTGGAGCTGGGCGGCAAGTCGCCCAACATCGTGCTGGAAGACGCGGACGTGGACGCGGCGGTGCGCGGCGCCAGCATGGCCATCTTCTACAACACGGGCCAGGCGTGCACGGCGGGCTCGCGCCTGCTGGTGCACGAGAAGATCCGTGACGAGTTCGTGGAAAAGCTGCTCAAGCGCGCCGCCGGCTACGTGCCCGGCGACCCGCTCAATCCCAAGACGCGCCTGGGGCCGCTGGTGAGCGAGGAGCAGCTGGACCGGGTGATGGGGTACATCGAGAAGGGCAAGTCCGAGGGCGCGGAGCTGCTGATGGGCGGCGACCGCGTGGAGGTTGACGGCAAGCGCGGCTACTTCCTGAACCCCACGGTCTTCGGATCGGTGACGTCGCCCATGACGATTGCCTGCGAAGAGATCTTCGGGCCCGTGCTGGCCGTGCAGACGTTTGCCGACATGGACGAGGCCATCGCCATCGGCAACGCGACGGAGTACGGGCTGGCGGCGGCCGTGTGGACGCAGGACGTGCGCAAGGCCCACCACGTGGCGCACAAGCTGCGCGCGGGCACGGTGTGGATCAACACCTACCACAACCTGGACACGGCCAGCCCCTTCGGCGGCTACAAGCAGTCCGGCTACGGCCGCGAGCTGGGCCGCTACGCGCTGGACCTGTACACGCAGGTCAAGAGCGTCTGGGTGAATCTGGGATAACGGCAGCGACAAGTGCCAAGTGCCCAGTGCCAAGTACGGCGCTGGGCACTCGGCGTTCTGCCCCGTGTGAACCGGCGTTCTCCTGGCACTTGGGACTAGGCACTTGGAACTTGGCACTTCTTCTCTCTTTCGATGACTGACGCATACATCCTGGACGCCGTCCGCACGCCTGTGGGCCGGTTCGGCGGCGCGTTTGCTTCGGTGCGGCCGGACGACCTGGCGGCGACCGTCGTGCGCGCGATCGTGGAGCGGACGGGGATCGACCCGTCCCTCGTGGACGACGTGATCTTCGGGTGCGCCAACCAGGCGGGCGAGGACAACCGCAACGTGGGGCGGATGGCGCTCCTGCTCGCCGGCCTTCCCGTCACCGTGGCTGGGCAGACGGTGAACCGGCTCTGCGGATCGGGGCTGGAGGCCGTGCGCAGCGCCATGCACGCCATACGCGCCGGCGAGGGCGAGACGTTCATCGCGGGCGGCGTGGAGAGCATGACGCGCGCGCCCTGGGTGACGCTCAAGCCCGAGGAAGGCTACGCCCGCGGCGTTCCGCAGATGGCGGATTCGCTCCTCGGCTGGCGCTTCGTCAACCCGAAGATGCCGACG
>DATING010001055.1:0-2679 GCA_035474555.1 Longimicrobium sp.
GCGGCGCCGCGCCGGGGAAGATCGTCAGCGTGTACGTGGACCGGAACGCGGGGATGGTGGCCGCGCTGCTGGGCGTCCTCAAGACCGGCGCCGCGTACCTGGCGCTGGACCCGGTGTATCCGCCGGAGCGCCTGGCCTACATGATCGAGGACTCCGGCGCCGCGCTGGTGCTGGCGGACACGGACCTGTTCGGCGCGCGGGAGGACGTCGTCCGTCTCCCCGCGCGTCCCGCGGCCGGCGAGACGGTCGAGGCGGTCTCGGTCGATGTGGATCCGTCCGATCCGGGGTACCTGATCTACACCTCCGGCTCCACGGGGCGTCCCAAGGCGGTGGTGGTGGGGCAGGGCGCGTTCGCCAACCTGATGGCCGTGGTGGCGCACGAGCCGGGGATGACGGCGGATGACGTGACGCTGGCCGTGACCACCGTCTCGTTCGACGTGTCCGTCCCCGAGCTCTTCATGCCGCTGGTGACGGGCGCGCGCATCGTGGTCGCCAGCCGCGACGACGTGGTGGATGCCGCCGCGCTGGGCCGCTTGATCCAGGCGGAGGGCGTGACGGTGATGGCCGGGACGCCCGCGACGTTCCGGATGCTGGTGCAGGCCGGGTGGAACGGAGCAGACAACCTGCGCGTGCTTCCCGGCGGCGAGGCGCTCACTTCGGCGCTCACGGAGGCGCTCATCGCCCGCACGGCCCAGGTGTGGAACATGTACGGCCCCTCGGAGACCGCGGTGTACGCGACCATGCACCACGCGGCCGAGCCCGGCCCGGGGATGGTCTCCATCGGCCATCCCGTGGCCAACGCGCGCGTCTACGTGCTGGACGAGCGGATGCGCCCCGTGCCCGTGGGTATCCCGGGCGAGCTGTACATCGGCGGCGGGGGCGTGGCGCTGGGCTACCGCAACCGTCCCGAGCTCACGGAGGAGCGCTTCATCCCCGACCCGTTCGCCGGGGGCGATGCGCGGATGTACCGCACGGGCGACCGCGTGCGCTGGGCCGCGGACGGCACGCTGACCTTCATGGGCCGCCTGGACGGGCAGGTAAAGCTGCGCGGCTACCGCATCGAGCTGGGCGAGGTGGAGAGCGAGCTGCTGCGCCACCCGTCCGTGTCTGCCGCCGCCGCCGTCGTGCGCGAGGACGTGCCGGGCGATCCGCGCCTGGTGGCGTACGTGGTGGGGAAGGAGGGCGCCGCGCCGGCCGGGGCGGAGCTGCGGACGGCGCTGCGCGAGCGGCTGCCGGAGTACATGGTGCCGGGCGCGTTCGTGCCGCTGGAGGCCATGCCGCTCACAGGCACGGGCAAAATCGACCGCCGCGCGCTCCCCGCGCCGGACCTGGGCGGGGAGCCGGAGGAGGAGATCGTGGCGCCGCGCAACGTGGTGGAGGACATGCTGGCCGAGATCTGGGCGGAGGTGCTGCACCGCACGCCCATCGGCGTGACGCAGAACTTCTTCGCGCTGGGCGGGCACTCGCTGCTGGCCACCCAGGTGCTGGTGCGCATCGGGGATACGTTCGAGGTGGAGATCCCCATCCGCACCTTCTTTGGCGATCCCACGGTGGAGGGGCTGGCGACCGCCATCGAGGCCGCCGGCTCGCCCGTGCTCGCCCAAATGATGGACGAGCTCGACGGCCTCTCCGCCGAGGACATCGAGGCCCTGCTGTCGGAGGACGCGGAGGCGTAGGGGCGAAAAAGCGGAGTTCGCGCGAAGGGCGAGCGCCCCCCTCCCCGACCCTCCCCCACAAACTGCGTGGGGGAGGGAGGTGGATCGGGACGGTGCCGTCGCGGCGCGGGCGGTGGCCCTCCCCCGGCCTCGCTTAGGCTCGTACACCCCCTCCCCAGGCGGATAGCGGGCATCGGGGAAGGGGAAGTTCTCCCCCTCTCCCGCGCAGTTTGCGGGAGAGGGGGCCGGGGGGTGAGGAGCCCCGCGCAGCGGGCGCCGTAAAAGCCTGCCCGTGCGGGGTCCCCGCCGCCGCGACGAAAGCAATCCCATCTCCCCCAGGGGTTTTTGGGGGAGGTCGCGAGGAACGAGCGGGTGGGGGCGCCGCTCGATGCCCGCCCGGCAGATGAAGGAGGCCATCCTGCACGAGCAACGAGCGGGAGGGGGCGCCGCTGGATGTCCGCCCCGCAGATGAAGGAAGCCGTCCTGCGCGACGAAGGCCCGAAGTCACTTGAGTGAGGATGTACCAATGAGCACGCAGGACTCCGTGGACAGGCGCTCCACGCTCAGCGAGAACAAGCGCGCCCTGCTGGAGCGGCGGCTGCGCGGCGACGTGGCCGGCGCCACGCCCCGCGCCACCATCGGCCGCATGGCCGGGCCGGGCCCCGAGCACCCGGCCAGCTTTGCCCAGGAGCGGATGTGGTTCCTTACCCGCTTCGACCCGGACAAGCCGCTGTACAACGTGCCGGTGGCCATGCTGGTGCCCGCGGACGTGAACGTGCCTTTCCTGGAGCGCGCGCTCACCACGGTAGTCAGCCGCCACGAGGCCCTGCGCACGTCGTTCCGCATGGGCGAGGATGGGCAGCTGCGGCAGATCGTCCACGAACCCTTCCCCATGAAGGTGGAGGTGCGCGAGGCGCGCCACCGCGTGGGCGAGCGCTTCGCCGACAGCGTCAACGACCTGGTGGCCGAGGAAGGCTCCCACCCGTTCGACCTGTCGCGCCCGCCGCTCATGCGCGTGGCGCTG
>DATING010001056.1:0-6090 GCA_035474555.1 Longimicrobium sp.
CTCCTTCATCACGAAGGAGCGGCGCTCGGCGCCCAGCATGACCTTGTCCTTGGCCTCCTCGAGGTCGGTCATGAAGACCTTCTCGCGGCCCCGGCGGGCGGCCAGCAGCGCGCCCTCGTTCACCAGGTTGGCCAGGTCGGCACCGCACATGCCGGGCGTGCCGCGGGCCAGCACGCCCACCTCCACGTCCGTGTGCACGGGCACCTTGCGCAGGTGCACCCGCAGAATGCCCTCGCGGCCGCGCAGGTCCGGCGCGTCCACCACGATCTGCCGGTCGAAGCGGCCCGGGCGCAGCAGCGCCGGGTCCAGCACGTCCGGGCGGTTCGTCGCGGCGATCAGGATGACGCCCTCGTTGCTCTCGAAGCCGTCCATCTCCACGAGCAGTTGGTTCAGCGTCTGCTCGCGCTCGTCGTGCCCGCCGCCCAGCCCGGCGCCGCGGTGGCGGCCCACGGCGTCGATCTCGTCGATGAAGATGATGCAGGGCGCGTGGGCCTTGCCCTGCTCGAACAGGTCGCGCACACGGCTGGCGCCCACACCCACGAACATCTCCACGAAGTCCGAGCCCGACATGCTGAAGAACGGCCGCCCCGCCTCACCGGCCACGGCACGGGCCAGCAGCGTCTTGCCCGTTCCCGGGGGGCCGACGAGGAGCGCACCCTTGGGGATGCGCCCGCCCAGCCGGCCGAACTTCTTGGGGTCCTTCAGGAACTCGACGATCTCCTCCAGCTCGGCCTTGGCCTCCTCGGCCCCGGCCACGTCGTCGAACGTGACCTTGGGGGCCTCGGCGTTCAGCAGCCGCGCCTTGCTCTTGCCGAACTGGAAGGCCTTGTTGCCGCTGGCCTGCATCTGCCGGAAGAAGAACACCCACAGGCCGATGATGAGCAGCCAGGGGAGCGCGCGTATGAAGACCTCGCCGAAGCCCACCTGCGGCTCGCGCGCCTTGATGGTCACGCCGGCGGCCTCGAGCTGCTCCACGAGCGCCTCGGAGTCGCGCACGGGCGCGCGGGTGCGAAACAGGAACGTTTCCTTGCCGCGCTGCTGCGGGTGGGGCCACGCCTTCTTGACCCGGCCCTCCAGCTGCACGCCGTCGATGATGGTGACCTCCGCCACGTTGCCGCGCCGCACCTCGCTCCGGAACTCGGAGTAGTCGATGGGCTTTACGCGCTCGGCGCTGCCGTTGGTGAGGTTCACGGCCAGGATGGATGCCAGCACCAGAAGCAGCCAGAACCCGGCCGTGCGTCCCACCCGCGCCAGCTTGGGCGGCTGCTGCTTGGGCGTGCCTTTTTCTTCGTCTGCCATGATGGACTGCTTTCCTTGCGCCCGCGAATCCCGCCGGTCGGGCGGGTCCGCGTCAAGATTGGGTCGGACCGCCGCCGACGGTCAGGGGTCGATGACGCCCACGAACGGCAGGTGGCGGTACTTTTCGGAATGGTCCAGCCCGTACCCGATCACGAACTCCTGCGGGCAGTCGAAGCCCACCCAGCGCGCCTCCCGCACCATCTCCTTGGCGATGTGCTTGTGCAGCAGGGCACAGACCTCCAGGGAGCGGGGGCCGCGCTGTTCCAGGATGGGGATCAGCCGGTTCAGCGTGGTGCCGCTGTCGACGATGTCTTCCACCAGGATGACGTGCTTGCCCTCGATGCTGGCCTGCCGCGCGTACAGCAGCTTCAGCTCGCCGGACGACTCGGTCCCGGAGCCGTAGCTGGAGACGATCAGGAAGTCCACCTCGATGGGCCGCCGGATCTCGCGCACCAGGTCGCTCAGAAAGATGAACGATCCCTTGAGCAGCCCCAGCACCAGGATGTCCTCGCCCTCCGGGATGTCACGGGTGATCTGCTCGCCCAGCTCCTTTACGCGCGCGGCGATCTGCTCTTCGCTGAACAGCACGCGCGAAAGGTGTACTCCACCCGTGCGGGCCAGGGTCTCTGCGGTGGTCTGCATCAGATTACGACAAGGGTGATGGCCCGCTCGCCGGGCCGGGGCGCGGGGACGTCCGCGCGTGCCACGCCGGGCACCCACAGAACCGCGCCGTCTGCATCCACCAGCACGGGCAGGGCGCGCCGCGCGCGCAGGGGCACGCGAGCCTCGCCCAGCACCTTCTTGAGCGGGCGGGTGCCCGCGCGGGTGCGGATGCGGTCGCCAGGGGCCCGTCCGCGCAGGACCAGGGGAAAGCGCACGCCCTCCGCCGCCATGCGCAGCGTGTGCCCGTCCTCGTCCGCGCCGTCCGCCGGGCCGCACGTCCACCGCGCGATCCCCGGCCTGCCGCCAATGACGAAGCGCCCTTCGCCGGCTCCCTCCGCCGCGATCCGCAGCGGCTCGTCGGGCCCCGTCTCCACCGCCTCCGCGGGCGCGCGCTCGATGCGCGCCGTGCCGAACTCGGTGGTGATCCGGATGCCGCCGGGGAGCTGCAGGACGCGGCCGCTGGGTGCACTGCTGATAAACGAAAGTGCCATGCGGGTTCCCGCGCGGTCCGGCGCGGCGTCCAGCCGGCGCAGCACGGAGCGCAGCACGCGGGCGCGCAGGGTCCAATCATAAGACGTAAGCCGTTCCCGGACAAGCACGAGCGCCCCGTCCTCCTCCCGAACCGTTTCTGCCAGGAGGGGGCGGAGCACGGCGTTCCACGCGGCCTCGTCCTCACGGGCCAGCTCCGCCAAGCGCGCCAGGCTGCGCCGCGCCCCCGGGGCCAGGTGCCGCTCGATGTACGGCAGCAGCTCCAGGCGGATGCGGTTCCGCGCGGGATCCGTCCCCGCGTTGGTGGGATCGGCACGCCAGCGCAGCCCGTTTTCCCGCGCGTACCGGCCAATCTCCGCCCGGGCTAACGGGAGCAGGGGGCGGATGAGCCCCGTGCCGTCCGCAGGCGGGATGCCGGCGAGGCCGTGGATGCCCGTGCCGCGCAGCACGCGAAAGAGCACCGTCTCCGCCTGGTCGTCCGCGTGGTGCGCCGTGGCCAGGTGCGAGGCCCCGCACTCCGCCCGGGCGCGGCGGAGGAACGCATAGCGCGCGTCCCGCGCCTCCTCCTCCGTGCGCAGCGGTCCGTCCGCCCGACCTTCGATCAGCGCCACCTCCCACGCCCGGCAGAGACCCCGCACCCACGCCGCGTCTCCCGCGCTCCCCGGCCGCATCGCGTGGTCGAAGTGCGCGGCGGTGATGCGCATCCCCGAATCATCCGCGGCAAAGCGCAGCAGGTGCAGCAGCGCGACGGAATCGCATCCCCCCGAGACCGCCACAAGCACGTGCGCACCCGTCCCCCGCGCCCCCAGCCCGTCCAGGCTGCGGCGCACGCGCTCGGAAAAGGATGGGCGCTGGGTCGTGCGGGGCATCGTGGCGAGGTCGCGGATCGTGATAGGTGCGCGGGATGGATGGGACAGAAGGCGGGCACGGGATCCGAGCACGTTGGCGGTCTTTCTACCGCGCGCGGAGGGCCCCCCTCCCCCCGCCCCCTCCCCCCGCTGTCGCGGAGGGAGGGGGAGAACTTCCGTCGCGGGCGCGGGATGCCTTGGCCAGTCGAGAAGACTCGCCGTCGGCGACACTGTCATTCCGAGGGAGCGCACTCGCGGAACCGGCCGTGCACGCACTCCGCGCGCGACCGAGGAATCTACGCAGCCCGTGCTCGTGCCCCGCTCCCCGGCCGGCACTCCGCCCCCGGCCCGGCGATTCCCCGCGTACCCCACGGCACGGGCCCGTGCCGGACCTGTCGGCGAAGGCCGACATCGCGGGTTCATTGCCGCGAATTCATTCGCCCGGCTTCTCGATGTCCGCCTCCCGCACCCACTACCGCGGCATCGCACGATCCCCATCCTCCGGGAACCCTCCGTATCCCATCCCCGTCGTCCCAAACAAAATCGCCGCCCGGGTGGGCGGCGACAATGGGAAGCAGCGGTTAGCGTCCGCCGCCCTGCCGGTTCGTTCCGACGCCGTCCACGGGCGGCCGGCGGGTGCCGTTTACGCGCAGCTGGCAGTGCACGCCGCGCACGCCATCCACGTCCCACGCATCGTCCGTGGCGTAGCGCACCTCCTGGTAGTCCGGCAGCTCGCCAGTGAGCGTGACGACGCCTTCCTTGACCTCCACCGTAATGGCTTCTGCATCCACCCAGGTGTCGTAGAACAGCGCGTCCTCCACGTCCTTGCGCACCTCCTCGTCCGGGCGGCGGCGGGTGCGCAGGCGCTGGTGGTACGGACCCAGGCCGTAGCGCGCCGGCCCGTGCACCGGGCCGCTCTCCCACTCGCCGCCGAAGTTTTGGAACGCGCCGCGCCCGAACTCCATCTCGCCGCCCCCGCCGCCCATCCCGGGATGCGGGCGGAAGTCGCCCGCGTACTCGCCGCCGCGCGAGGGATTCCAGGTGCCCGGACCAAACCCGCGGCCGGACGAGCCCCACGGGCCCGGCACGTCGCGATCGTTGTCGTAGCGCGGCATCAGCGTCTCCCCTGCATGGCTGGATTGGGTGCGTTCCATCGGGATCCGCGGGCGGTGCGGCCATCCGCATCCACCCCGCGAAGCGCCCTCAGGGCCGCACGATCCGTTCCAGCCAGGGCTCCATCTCGTCCTCCGGCACGCCGGGGGGCAAGGGACGGCCCGTCCGCTCGTGGAGAACGCGGGCCAGGCGGTCCGGCCGGTCGCTGATCAGCCCGTCCACGCCCCAGTCCAGCAGCCGGCGCATGTCGTCCTCCTCGTCCACCGTCCACACGTGGATGGCGACGTTGTGCGCGTGCGCCTCTTCGACGAGCCGGGGCGTGAGCACCTGCCGGCCGCCGTTGCGCTCCGGCATCTGGAAGGCGTCCACGGGCGGGCGATAGAAGCGCGTGGTCCGGCTCAGGTGCAGGGCGTAGAACGCGTACAGGTCCTGCGCGCCCGCGCTGGTGGGGCCGGGGTAGTCATGGAAGAGCGAGCGGTTGCGCGCATCCCCCGCGGCAATGAGCACGCGGTGCTCGGCGCCCAGGTCGCGGATGGTGCGCTGGACGGCGGCCTGGGCGCGGGTGTGCTTGATCTCCACGTTCACGCGCGCGTCGGGCAGCTCCTCCAGCACCTCGCGGAGGGTGGGGATGCGCACGCCCATGCCGCTGAAGGGGCGCGTCTCCCCGCCGTCGGGGGTAAAGCGGTAGCCCGCGTCCAGCCCGCGCAGCTGCTCGACGGTGAGGTCGGCGACGCGGCCGTGGCCGTCGGTGGTGCGGTCTACGGTGGGGTCGTGGATGACGACGCAGTCGCCGTCGCGGGTGGGCTGTACGTCGATCTCCAGCACGTCGGCGCGCCACCAGTGGATGGCGCGCCGGAACGCGGCCAGCGTGTTCTCCGGCGCCAGCGCCGATCCCCCGCGGTGGGCGATGAGCAGCGGCGCCCCGGCCAGGTAGCGATGGCCGGGGCGGGACCCGCCGCCCAGCGGAAGCCGGGGGAGCCGCACGCGCCGGCCGGGGGTCGGGATCAGGCCTGCGCTTCCAGCCGCTCCTGCTCGGCCGGCGAAAGGCGGTACAGCCGGTACAGCACCATGTCGATGAGGCGCGCCGTCATGCGGCGCTGCCACACCAGCTTCTGCGAATCGGCGCCGCCTTCGATCTCGCCCGTAGTCTCGGCGTAGCGCTCGCCCAGGAAGGTGAGCACCTCCTCCACCACGTCCGGGTGCGGGCGCGCGGGCGCCAGCGCGTCGGCCGGGACGACCTCCACCAGCAGGCCGCGGATGTAGGCCATGAAGCCGGAGAACACCATCTCGGTCAGGTGCCCGCCGGGGATGGCCTCCTCATCCGTGAGGTCTTCCCACTCCAGCTCGTTGTAGTACAGGTCCTCGGCCTCCTTGCGCATGAACTCCATGCGGTCGGCGGGCAGCGGCTCCGCGCCGGCGCCGGCGACGGTCGGGTTCTCCAGAATGCCGCAGATGCGCGCGCGGCGGCGCTCCACGTAGGCCTGCCCGGTGGTGTTGGGGGCGGCGTTCCTGCTCATCGAAAGCATGACTCCAGGGGCTGCGGACAACGGACTGGGGGGTCGGGGCTGAACATAGGCGGGGCCTTGGCGGATCGCAACGGGAGAGCGCCGGGCGGGCACTACGGGGGACAGGTTACAGGTTACAGGTTACAGGTTACAGGTTACAGGTTACAGGGGAC
>DATING010001057.1:0-3672 GCA_035474555.1 Longimicrobium sp.
GACGTTTCCGCCGAGACGGCGGCGCGCGTGGCGGCCGAGGCCGTCGCGGGCGCGGACGACTTCGCCGTGGCCTTCCGCGGGCGGCACCGCTGGGTGCGCGGCTTCCAGCCCGTCCGCGCTGCCGCGCCGGGGACGCCGCGCCAGGGCGACGTATTCGTCCTGGTCGGCCCGCTGGAGGCGCGCAACGGCGGACTCGCGCTGGCGCTGGGCCGCGTGGAGGGCGTGCGCATCGCCACCATCACCCGCGGCGCGCCGCACCCGGAGCAGCTGCGGGCGATGGAGGATCACGGGCTGGACGTGCTCGCCCTCACCGCGGACTCGTCCGACGCCGCGTCGCTGGGCGCCGCGCTGGGCGAGGTAGAGGCGGCGTTCGGGTCGCTGGGCACCGTGATCTTCTCCCCGGACATGAGCTCGGTGGGCGAGTTCGCGGGGATCTCGTCGTGGACTCCCGAGTGGGCCGCGCAGCTGGCCGCGTACGAGGCGGAGCACGGGGCGATGGCGGCGGCGCTGGAAGGCCGCTCTTTCCGCCGGGTGCTGGTGGACGTGACCGTCTCTGGCGTGGTGGGCAGCGTGGCGCGGGTGCGGATGTCCGCCGCCCACGCCCTGAGCGACGGCTTCGCGGCCGCGCACCGCTGGACGACGGTGGACTGGGACCACTGGACGGGCGGCGCGGCCGGCGTGGAGGGCATCGTCCCGGACGAGGTGCCCGCCGCGCTGGATGCCGTGCTGGCGCTGGCCGGCGAGCCGCAGGTGCTCGTCTCCGTGATGGACCTGGAGGCCCGCATCCGCGCCGCCGCCGCGCCCGCCGCCGCGGAGGAGGGGGGTGCCGCCGCACCGCTGTACGAGCGTCCCGAGCTGGACGTGGAGTACCATGCGCCCACCAACGAGGTGGAGGAGACGCTGGCGGAGCTGTGGCAGGGGTTGCTGGGCATCCAGCGCGTGGGGATCCACGACGACTTCTTCGGGCTGGGCGGGCACTCGCTGCTGGCCACGCAGATCGTGGCCCGCGTGCGCGAGCAGTTCGCGCTGGACCTGCCGCTCCAGTCCATCTTCGAGGCGCCGACCATCGCCAAGTTCGCGCAGCTCATCGAAGACGCCATCATCGCCGAGCTGGAAGGCCTGTCGGAAGAAGAGGCCGCGGGGCTGATGGGGCAGGCGTAGGACGGAACGGCAGTGCGGGAGTGCGAACGAGCGAGAAGTGAGGGAGTAGATCCGTGAGCGGCGCCGAGACTCGTCGCGGGCGGAGCGCCCCCCTCCCCGGCCCTCCCCCACAAACTGCGTGGGGGAGGGAGGTGGGACGGGACGGTGCCGTCGCGGGATCGCGGCTCCGCCGACGATGAAGTTCTCCCCCTCCCTCCGCGAAGCGGGGGAGGGGGCCGGGGGGTGGGGGCCCTCGGCGCGCGGTGGAAATCCGCCTCGCGACCGGACCCGCCGCCCGAGATGAAGTAGCACCTCCCCCAGGGTTGGGGGAGGTCGCGAGGAATCGAGCGGGAGGGGGCGTTCGCTGGATGTCCGCCCATGTGCAGTAAGCTGAAGCAGCGCAGTCCCAGACGCAGTGGCAGTGACGCAGTCCGAGCACGCAGTGGCAATGACGCAGGCCATCACGACCAACACGAGAGCGCGACCGATGACCGATACCATCACCACCCCGCCGGCCTCGCCGGACGCGTCCGGCGAGGCGGAGGCCAAGAAGCCCAAGGCCGTGAAGTGCGTCGTGTGGGACCTGGACCACACCGTGTGGGACGGCATCCTGCTTGAGGACGGCGACGTGCCGCTGCGCCCCGGCGTGCTGCACGCCATCCAGACCCTGGACGAGCGCGGCATCCTGCAGTCCGTGGCCAGCCGCAACGACCACGACGCGGCCATGGCCCGCCTGCGCGCGCTGGGCATCGAGGAGTACTTCCTCTATCCCCAGATCAACTGGAACGCCAAGGGGCAGAACGTCCAGCAGATCGCCACGTCGCTCAACATCAACCTGGACACGTTCCTGTTCGTGGACGACCAGCCGTTCGAGCGCGAAGAGGTGCAGCACGCCTGCCCCACCGTGCGCGTGCTGGATGCCGCCGAGCTGGAAGGCTTCCTGGAGCGCCCGGAGCTGATCCCCGAGTTCAACACGGACGACAGCCGCAACCGCCGCCGGCTGTACATGGCCGACATCCAGCGCAACCAGGCCGAGGCCGAGTTCGCCGGCCCGTCCGAGGAGTTCCTGCGCGACCTGCGCATGCGCTTCACGCTCGGCCCCTGCGACGAGGCCGACCTGCAGCGCGCCGAGGAGCTCACGCAGCGCACCAACCAGCTCAACACCACGGGCTACACCTACGACTACGCCGAGCTGAACGCGTTCCGCACCTCGCCCGGCCACGTGCTGATGGTGGCCGGGCTGGAAGACCGCTTCGGCACCTACGGCAAGATCGGCCTGGCGCTCGTGGAAAAGACGTCGCCCGAGATCTGGACCCTCAAGCTGCTGCTGATGAGCTGCCGCGTGATGTCGCGCGGCGTGGGCACCATCATGATGAGCCACGTGATGCAGCTCGCCAAGGAGGCGGGCGCCATCCTCCGCGCCGAGTTCAAGCCCAACGGCCGCAACCGGATGATGGAAGTCACCTACCGCTTCGGCGGGTTCCGCGAGGTGTCGCGCGAGGGCGACCTGATCACGTACGAGCACGGCCTGGAGACCATCCAGCCGTTCCCCGAGTACGTGCACGTGGACGTCACCCGCTGAGGGAACGGGGGGAGTTCCAACACGATGGCGGGGTGTGGTGCGCGGGCGGAGCGCCCCCCTCCCCGACCCTCCCCCACAAACTGCGTGGGGGAGGGAGGCTGGACGGGACGGCGCCGTCGCGGAGCTCGCTTCCGCCGACGATGAAGTTCTCCCCCTCCTGCCCGCGAAGTTTGCGGGAGAGGGGGCCGGGGGGAGGGGGCCCTCGGCGCGCGGTAGAGATTCCGCTTCGCGTCGGGACTCGCCGCCCACGAAGAAGTAGCACCTCCCCCAGGGTTTATTGGGGGAGGTCGCGAGGAACGAGCGGGTGGGGGCGTGGGCGGGGAGCCGCGCTTTCGTGACGGATTTGCTCCCCCTTTCCCGGCGTGGGTTGCCGGATGAGGGGGCCGGGAGGAGGGGGGCGCGATGCGCCCGCCGATCCTTCCAGAGTGCCTTTTGAACGAGACGATACCGAGATGAGCACGCAGGACTCCGTGGACAAGCGCTCCGCGCTCAGCGACACCAAGCGCGCCCTGCTGGAGCGGCGGCTGCGCGGCGACGTGGCCAGCGCCCCGCCCCGCGCCACCATCGGCCGCATGGCCGGCCCGGGCCCCGAGCACCCGGCCAGCTTTGCCCAGGAGCGGATGTGGTTCCTCACGCAGCTGGACCCCGACAAGCCGCTGTACAACGTGCCCGTGGCCATGCTGGTGCCCGCGGACGTGAACGTGCCCTTCCTGGAGCGCGCGCTCACCACGGTGATGAGCCGCCACGAGGCCCTGCGCACGTCGTTCCGCATGGGCGACGATGGCCAGCTGCGGCAGATCGTCCACGAGCCCTTCCCCATGAAGGTGGAGGTGCGCGAGGCGCGCCACCGCGTGGGCGAGCGCTTCGCCGACAGCGTCAACGACCTGGTGGCCGAGGAAGGCTCCCACCCGTTCGACCTGTCGCGCCCGCCGCTCATGCGCGTGGCGCTG
>DATING010001058.1:0-3573 GCA_035474555.1 Longimicrobium sp.
CCGTCGCGGGGCGACGACCGCGCTACCCGAGCGGAATCCCCTCCCCAGCGCAATCGCCGACGGCAAACCCACCCGAGTGGAATCCCCCGCCTCACACGTTGTTTTCCTGAGCGAGGCGCGGCGGTTCCGTCCCGTGCACACCGCGTTTGTTCGCCGACCGAAGGATCTACCGTCCGTGCCCAGACGGTGGCCTCCCCGCGCGGATCCTGCCCGTGATGGATCGTCCGTATCCACCGAAACGCCCGTCCGGAGCCCGTTCCCGCGAAATGCGTCCGTCGCGGGCGGGTTCGGTGCGCGGGAGCGGGGGTCATGCGCGGGAGAGTAGATCCTTCGGTCGGCGCCGGGGATCGTGCACGGGCGAGTGCCGGCGGCGCCTCCCTCAGGAAAACAAATGGGGGGGGGGGCGGAGAGGCCGCCGGTGACGGCGGACGGCGCCCGTCAGTTCAGGAAGCGGCCTTCGTCGGCGAGCTGGCGGAGCAGGGCGCCGCGCTCGTTCTCGGCATCGGCCAGGCGGCGCAGGGCATCGGTGGCGGGGCGGCGGGCGGCGCACGCGTCACAGGCCAGGAAGCGGTCGTCCCACATCCACTCCTCCGTCCACGTGCCCGTGCACTCGGCCACGGCGTGGCGCAGCGGCTCGGGGGCGGGCGGCGCGTCGGGATCGGCCACCTCCAGCACGGGCTCGAAATGACAGGCAAAGCAGGTGAGCGTGTGCGGCAGGTCGATGCGCTCGCCCACGGACATGCTCAGCTGGCGTCCGCAGCGCGGGCACACCCCCACGAACCAGCGCACCCGGTAGCGCCCCGTCCAGAACATGTGGGCCAGGTACGCGCCGGTGCACACGCAGAGCACCGGCCACGGGTAGTACGGCGGCACCAGGATGGACCAGGGCGCCAAGGCCCAGAAGAACACCAGCGAAACGATGGACTTGACCACGCGCTCGGGAACCGGCTGGTACGCCAGGCCCACGCGCGCGGGCGCGGGCGGGTAGGCGCGCAGCACCATCTGCACCGGCGGGGCTTCGGTCGGGGCGTGCATCGGGATCTTACCTCCGGGTCGTTCGTCCTGCTCTCCTAAGATAGAACCGGAGCCGTCCCTCCTCCAGTGCCCGCGGATGGATCAGCAAGGAAGGCGCCGATGGACGGTGCAACCGCGCCGGACGCGGGAAAGCCCGGATATCCCGCCGGGATCCGGGCCCTCGCGCCCACCTTCGCTGTAGCCGGGATCGCGCCCGCCGCGTTCAGCCCGCGGCGGAGTCGGCGGGCGGGACAGCGGGCGGGGCGGCGGGGGCGGAGGCGCGGACGAACACCGTGGCTTGCGACGTGGTGACGCCCGCCCCGCGGTCCCGCGCCGTGATGAAGACGGTGAGGCTGGTGTCCTTGCTGATGGCCGGCGCCGCGAGCGAGTCGCGGATCCATCCATCCGGGCTGGAGCGCGAGGCGGTCGCGGCGGCGTCCTCGTCCAGCCCCAGGCCATACGCGTACGGCGGCGAGCCCCCGCGGATGAACGCGATGACGGGAACCATGCCGCCGCCGATGGTATCGGCCGAGGGCGGCACGGCGATCTGCACGGGGCCGCCGCTGCCCACCGGCCCCTCCTGCTCGGACTTGATGGACCCGAAGTAGAAGCCGATGATCGTCCCGAAGATGCCCAGCAGCAGCGACAGCACCTCCTTGGCGCGGGCGAAGTTCTCCTTGGCGGTGTCTCCCCCCGGGCTGATGAGCGCCGCCAGGATCAGCACCACCACCCCGCCGATGGTGCCCACGGCAAACAGGTAGGTGATGAGCCCGCGCGCGTACAGCCCGTTCTGCAGGTTCTGCAGGACGTTGCCGCGGTCCAGGCCCAGCACCGTGGCGGCGATGAGCAGGATGACGGCGCCCAGGATCATCAGCGAGGCGAGCGGCACCGGCTGGAGAATGGGCGCGTGCAGCCAGGATGGCCGTTCAGGCGACTGCGACTGCGACTGCGACTGCGACTGCGACTGCGACTGCGGCGGAGGCGGTGGCGGCGACTGAGGCTGCGTCTGCGTCTGCGGCTGGGGCGCTGAATCCGGCTGCGTCGTCGGTGTCGGCGGCGGCGGCGGCTGAGCCGGCGTTTGCGACGGGGGCTGCGGCTGAGCCGGCGGGGGCGGCGGCGGAGTGGATTCGGACATGCGTGCGCGGGGGCTCGGGCGGGCCGGCGGTGCTGCGGGAAGCCCTGCGCTTCGCAAGATAAGGCGTGTTTCAGCAGGAACAACGATCACGAGAACTGCAACCGAACGGACGCGGCGAGGGACGGGCCGCGTCGAGGCCGGTCACGGGCCGTGCTCCCGGAAAACGAAGAGCCCCGGCCCGTGAATCGGGGCCGGGGCTCTTCCATCCAACCGGAACGGCGGGTCAGCCGATGACGAGGTTCACCAGGCGGTCGGCGACGAAGATCGTCTTGCGCACCTGCTTGCCCTCGATCCACTTCTGCACGTTCTCATCGGCCAGGGCGGCGTCGCGCGCCTCGGCCTCGGCGATGCCGCGGGCCATGGGCATGCGCGCGCGCACCTTGCCGTTCACCTGCACCACGAACTCCACCGTGTCGGCCACGGCCTTCTCCGCGTCGAACGCCGGCCAGCGCGCCTCGGCGAAGATGGACTGGGTGTGCCCCAGCCGCTCCCACAGCTCCTCGGCCATGTGCGGCGCGAACGGGGCCACCAGGCGCACCAGCGGCTCCACCGCCGCGCGTTCCGGCGTGCGGCCGCCCGCGCGAACCACGTTCAGGTACTCCATCATCGCCGCGACGGCGGTGTTGTACGAGAGCATCTCCAGGTCTTCCGTCACCTTCTTGATCGTGGCGTGAAGCTTCTGCTCCACGTCGCGGTCCAGCTCGCGCTCCTCCGCCGTCAGCGCCGAGTCCCACAGCCGCGTGAGGAAGTTGTACGGGCCGGTGATGCCGCCGTCGCGAAAGTCGCCGCCCTCCTGGTACGGGCCCAGGAACATGAGGTAGGTGCGGATGGTGTCCGCCCCCCACTCGGCGATGTAGTCGTCGGGCACCACCACGTTGCCCCGCGACTTCGACATCTTGCTCCCGTCCTTGACGATCAGCCCGTGCGCACGGAAGCGGGTGAACGGCTCCTCGAAGTCGATGTGCCCCATGTCGTGCAGGGCCATCGTCACGAAGCGCGCGTACAGCAGGTGCAGCACGGCGTGCTCGTTGCCGCCGATGTAGCTGTGCACGGGAAGCCATCGCCGCGTGAGCGTCCGGTCGAACGGCACGTCGTCGCGGTCCGAGCTCGGATAGCGCAGGAAGTACCATGCGCTGTCCAGGAAGGTGTCGCTCACGTCGGTCTCGCGCCGCGCGCGCGCGCCGCAGCGCGGGCACGGCGTATGGTACCACTCCTCGTGGCGCGCGAGCGGGCTCACGCCTGAATCGTCGGGACGGAAGTCCTCGATCTGCGGGAGTAGCACGGGTAACTGCTCTTCGGGCACCGGGACCGTGCCGCACGCGTCGCAGTACAGGATGGGGATGGGCGGGCCCCAGTAGCGCTGCCGGCTGATCGTCCAGTCGTGCAGGCGGTAGTTGATCCGCTGCTCGCCCAGCCCCATCCCC
>DATING010001059.1:0-8824 GCA_035474555.1 Longimicrobium sp.
TCCGAACAAAATCCGCACGCCCGCCGCACGCCGCCCGCACAGGTATCCGCCGCTCACATATTTCGCGTTTTCATTGAAAAAATTTGGATTAAGCCGTTGCTGCAAGTGCGTTTTTCAGCCCCGTGCCCATTGCACATCACCGGGCCTAACGGGATAATTTCGGTAGCGTTGGAGGTGCAAATTGCCGGTCGCCCTGCCCGTACGATCATCCGTGCTGCTCAAGACCCTTGGACACCCCGCCTTGCGACGCGCCGACGGCGCGCTGGCGGGTGGCCTGCGCCGTAAGGACCTGGCGCTCCTCGTCTACCTGTGCGTGGAGGGGCTGCCGGCGCACGCGCGCGGGCGGCTGGCCGCGCTGCTGTGGGGCGAGAGCCCGGAGGAGCGCGCCCGCCACTCGCTCACGCAGGCGCTGGGGCGGCTGGCGCGCGTCCTGGAGCCCGGGATCATGGTGCCCGACAAGGACGCCGTGCGCTGGGCCGGCGGCCTGCCCTGCGACGCCGTGACGCTGCTGCGGGAGGGGATGGAGCCGGAGGAGGTGGACGATGGATTCTCGCTCTATCCCGGCCCCTTCCTGGAGGGGTTCGACGCGGGTCCGGGGGCGGAGGACTTCCACGAGTGGGCGGACCGGCGCCGCGCGGAGCTGCGCAACGCCGCCCTGCGCCTGCTGGAGCGCGCCGGCGAGCAGGCGGAGGCCGCCCACGCGTGGGCCCGCGCGCTACGGTTGGGCGAGCGGGCGGTGGAGATCGATCCCGTGTGGGAGCAGGGGCACCGGCGCGTAATGCGGGCCCTGGCCGCGCGCGGGGAGCGCAACGGCGCGCTGCGGTACTACCAGCGGCTGGAGGCGTGGCTGGAGGAGGAGGTGGGCGGCGAGCCGGACCCCGATACGCGCGCCCTCGCCGATCAGCTGCGCGCCCCCGAGCCCGCCGAGCCAAGGCCCCCCGAGCCAAGGCCCCCCGAGCCAAGGCCCGCAGAGCCGAAGCCCGCTGCTCCGAATTTCGCCGAGCCGATTCTTGCCGAGCTCAAGGCCGCCGCGCCGGACCCGGCACCCGTCGCGGTGACCGACTCGCCCGCGGAGACGGAGATCGAGGCCGCGCGGGATGCCGCTCCGCCGGCGCCGCCGGCGCCGCCGGCGCCGCCGATCCAGCATACGCCGCCGATCCAGCATACGCCGCTGGTCCAGCAGACGCCGCCGGACGAGCCGGATCCGCCGCATTCGCCCGCCGGGCTCGATCCGCAGCGGGACAGGGACGACCCGCACCGGGACACGGACGCCCCGTCCCTGCCCGCGGCTGTCGGGAGTACCGTCGCGTCAACTCCAGCGGCGGCTTCAACGCGAGAGCCCGACACGTGGCCGCCCCTGGGTACCGCGCGCGGACGGCACGGAGCGGAGCGGCGGAGCCTCGTGCTGTGGCTGTCGCTGCTCATCCTGGCCGCCCTGCTGGCGCTGACCATCACCATGGCGCAGGAGCGGGCCAGCAGCGAGCCCGCGGAGCATCCGCCCGCGCACGGCGAGAGCGTGCGCCTGCGGGGAACGCACCGGATCTTCCTCGCGTTCGGCGAAACGCTGTACGAGGTGCCGGACTCCGCCACGCTGTGCGCGTGCACGGGGTGGTATCCGAACATGGTGCGGCAGATCCGCGCCCTGCCGCCCTGGCCGCAGCGGACGCTCCCCTCCGTGAGGGCCTATCCCTGGATCGGGGGCGCGTTCCCCCTGGTCTCGGACAACGCGAAGGACACCACCGTCTTCGTGGCGGCGGGATGCATTCGCCCGAGCGTGCCCAACCGGGAGACGCTGGATTCCATCTTCGGCTCCGGGGCGGCCGCCCGGACACTCACGGTGCCCGATTCCATCCTGTCGCGGCTGCCGCGGGCCTTCATCGCGAAGGGGCACCCGTTGCGGACCGCCGGCACCCTCATCCGCGGCCCGCAGAACCGGGTGCGCTGGATCACGTACCACGGCGGCGCGCTGGAGGTGACCGATCCCAGCCTGCTGGCCACGCACTGCCGCTCGGCGGACGAGGCCATCACGGTGGATGAACGCGAGTTCGACTACTACCGGCCGTGGGGCACGCTCGGCCGCGGCGAGGGCGGCTGTCCGCGCTTGCCCCCGCCCGACCATGGCCACTGATGCGCAGGCAGGGACAAGCAGCGGACGCGGCCATCCGGACGATACACAGCCTCAAAGATGGCCTCACACGGAGGGCACGGAGGACGCGGAGGACCAACCCGTGTCTTCCGTGTCTTCCGTGCCCTCCGTGTGAAACAGCAGTAGAAATCGGGTTGCACATTGGACGGGGGATTCACCTCATTCGTTTCTCCGCGTCCTCCGCGTGAAACGGCAGTAGAAATCCGGGTGGGCGATCCGTTGCAGGTCACGGAATCGCCCATCCATGTCCACCTGGCCAATCAATGAGCAACGCCCCCTCCCACGAAGAGCATGGAAGGAGGCGCGGATTGCAATCGGCTGTACTCGATCCCGACGGGCGCGTCAGGTGTCCTCGTGCTCGGCGATGCGGGCGTCCTGGCGGCGGCGCTGGCGGTAGCGGCTGACGAGCATCAGCGCGGCGCCCACGGCCAGCACGCCGGCCGCCACGAGCGCGAGCACGTCCAGTTGCAGCACGACGGCCGCCATCAGCAGCACGGCGCCGGCAAAGAAGGTGCGGAGCTTCCACTCCAGGAACGGATCCGGCTCGTCGGGGCGCTCGCGGCTGATCATCCCCGCTCCAGGAAACGGGCCACGCCGGCCTTCATGTCGTCCGTCATCCGCGCCACCACGTTCACGTCCACGCCCGCGCGCAGGGCCGCCTCGAATCCCATCCCGTCCGCGTGGTACAGCAGGCGCTTGGAAAGCTGCACGGCCGATGCGCTGCGCCCGGCCAGGTCCGCCAGGTACCGGTCGCGCGCGCCGTCGAACTCCGCGTCCGGCCACACCTGGTTGATGAGGCCGATGCGCTCAGCCTCCGCCGCCCCGATGGGCTCGCCACGGACCACGAGCTCGAACGCGCGCTTTTCCGACACGTTGCGCCGCAGGATGGCCATCACCATCGCCGGCACGAAGCCGATCTTGACCTCCGGATAGCCGAACTGCGCCGTCTCGGAGGCGAGCACCAGGTCGCACGCCGTCGCCAGCCCGCATCCCCCCGCCAGTGCCCGGCCGCGCACGCACGCCACCACCGGCTTGCGCATGCGCCGGGGGAGGAGAAAGAGCTCGGCCAGCTCGTCCACGTCCTCCAGGTTCTCCATGGCGGACGACTCGGCGATCTTGCGCAGGGCCGACAGGTCCGCGCCGGAGCAGAAGTCCTTTCCCGCCCCCTCGATGGCCACCACGCGCACGTCCGCGTCCGCATCCGCCTCGCGCAGGGCCGCCTTGAGCGCGGCGATGAGCTCCGCGTTCAGGGCGTTGCGCTTGTCGGGCCGGTTGAGCGTCAGCGTGCGGACGCCTCCCTCCGTGGCGGCCAGGACGACGTCGCTCACGCCCCGGCGCCCGCCAGCCGGGCCACGTCGTCGGGCACGTCGATCTCCATCCGCAGCAGGGCCGTGGAGAGCACCTTGCCCTGCGCGTCCGTCTTCAGGCTCACGGTGCCGCCGCCGCCCAGCGCGTTGTGCAGCAGGAAGTTGAGCGCCTCCAGGTTGGGCAGCTCGAACCGCTCCACGGCCCCGTGGACGATGCCCTCGAAGTGCGCCTTGACCCGCTCCGTGGTCAGCGCCTCCACCAGGACGGGGTAGAACTCCGGGCGCAGGGCGATCACGCCTACGTTGGCGGTGTCGCCCTTGTCGCCCGAGCGGGCGTGGGCCAGGTGCTGCAGCTGAATGCGGGGCATGCGGCGTGTGTGCGGGTCAGTCCGTGGGTGTCTTGGCCCTCGTGAACAGCATCACCACGCCCAGGACGATGGCGACGATGCCCAGGAAGTACGCGAAGTACAGCTGTCCAAAGAACGCGAACACGATGGCGACGAGCACCGCCGCCACGATCAGGATGATCTTCAGGGGAGAAGCGCCCTTGTTGTCCATCCGTCCAAGCTCCATCCAGGGTGGAAGTTGAGTCGTGGCGGGGGGAAATGGCAAGGGGCAGGCCCGGGCTGGGACAGGAAAAGTGCGTGAGTGCGTTAGTGCGGGAGTGCGGGAGTGGGATTCGGAGCGGGCGGGGTGCTGTACGGGGGGGCGGAGATCAGGAGCGCCCGCATTGCCGCGGAACGTGCCCAGTTCGCTACCGGAAAAACGCGGCGCACGACCCGGGCACCGCGCCACTGTTGACGGACCGGCCGAAGCAGCGCTACCTTTTAAAGACGGTTTTACACATCAACCCCGTGCCATGGAGTTCCGATGAAGACGCTGCGGCTCGATCTGGACGCGATGGAGGTCACGACGTTCGAGGTGATGCCGGCCATTCCCGTGCTGAAGCAGGAACGAGCAACGATCAAAACGACCTGCGGCGTCATCTGCAACTGGACTGACTGACCGATCGGCGGCGGATCGTGCGTCCGGCCTGCGGGGCCTCCGGGCGCCGCGGCAGATCCAGGCAAACGAAAGCGACCCTCTCCCGTTGGATGGGAGAGGGTCTCTTCGTTGTACCCGGCGGCACAGCCACTCACGCACTCACGCACTCACGCACTCACGCACTTTCACACTCCGTCACGAATGATAGTTCGGCGCCTCGCGGGTGATCGTCACGTCGTGCGGATGGCTCTCGCGCAGGCCGGCGCCCGTGATGCGCATGAACTGCGGCTCGCGGCGCAGCGTCTCCACGTCGGGGCACCCCAGGTAGCCCATGCCGCTGCGCAGGCCGCCCGTGAGCTGGTAGATGGTGTCCGACGCGGCGCCCTTGTACGGCACCCGCCCCTCGATCCCCTCGGGGACGAACTTGCGGGCGTCGCTCCCCTCCTGGAAGTAGCGGTCCGCCGAGCCCTCGCTCATGGCGCCCAGCGACCCCATCCCCCGCACGATCTTGAAGCGCCGGCCCTCCAGCAGGAAGCTCTCGCCCGGGCTCTCCTCCGTGCCCGCCAGCATGCTTCCCATCATCACCGAGTGCGCGCCGGCGGCCAGCGCTTTGACGATATCGCCCGAGTACTTGATGCCGCCGTCCGCGATCACCGGCACCCGGCCGGCGGCGCCCTCCACCGCATCCATTACCGCCGTCAGCTGTGGCACGCCGATGCCGGCGACCACGCGCGTGGTGCAGATGGAGCCGGGGCCCACGCCCACCTTGACCGCGTCCACGCCCCGCTCCACCAGCGCCTCGGCACCGCCCCTGGTGGCGACGTTACCGCCGATGATCTGCGCGTCGGGAAAGGCCTGGCGCACGCGGGCCACGGCGTCCAGCACTCCCTCGGAGTGCCCGTGCGCCGTGTCCACGATCAGCACGTCCACGCCCGCGTCGATGAGCGCCCGCGCCCGGTCCACGTCCTTCATGGACGCGCCGATGGCCGCGCCCACGCGCAGGCGGCCGCGCTCGTCCTTGCAGGCGTTGGGGAACTGCTGGCGCTTGCGGATGTCCTTGACGGTGATGAGGCCGCGCAGGCGCCCCGCCTCGTCCACCACCGGCAGCTTCTCGATGCGGTGCCGGTGCAGGATCTCGCGCGCCTCGTCCAGCGACGTGCCTACGGCCGTGGTCCGCAGCCGGTCCAGCGGCGTCATCACCTCGGCAACCAGGCGCGAGCGGTCCGTCTCGAACTGCAAGTCGCGGTTGGTGATGATGCCGACCAGCCGCCCGCCCTCCTCCACCACGGGAAAGCCGCTGACGGACACGCGCTCCATCTGCCGCAGCACGTCGGCCAGGGTCTGCTGGGGCTCGATGGTCACGGGGTCGGCGATGAGCCCGCTCTCCGACCGCTTGACCCGGTCCACCTCCTCCGCCTGGCGGTCGATGGACATGTTCTTGTGGATGATGCCGATCCCGCCCTCGCGCGCCATGGTGATCGCCATCCGGCTCTCGGTGACGGTGTCCATGGCGGCGGAAAGGAGCGGAATGGCCAGCTCGATCCGGTTGGTGAGGCGGCTGCGCAGCTCCGTGGCGCCGGGGAGCACGGCGGAGCGGCGCGGCACCAGCAGCACGTCGTCAAAGGTAAGCCCCTCGCCCACGAAGCGGGCGCCGGGCACGTCCGGACGGTTCATCGGGCCTCCTGAATGCGGCGAGCCCGCCGGTCCCATGCTCCCCGGCTGCGGGGGAGGAGGACGGCGGGCGTCTGGGTTCTGCGAACGACGTTCGGTGGTTCCATGGCGGAAGTTATCGCGATTCCGCCCCGGCTGTCAACGGCGTGGCCGATGCCGCTTCACGCGCCGTCGTCGTACGGCTCGGGGGACGCGGGCGCCCACGCCTGCCGCCGCACCACGAACTCGCCGATGTCGCGGCCGATGGCGTCGAACACGGGGAGCAGGGCCTCCACGGGCGCGCGCAGCACGTCCGTGAAGAACTCCAGCACGCCCAGCATCTGCCCCTCGTGCTGCACGGGAAAGCCCACGGCCGCGTGCAGCCCCGCGATGCGGATGGCCGAGGCGTGGGGAAAGTCGCCGTCCTGGCCCACGTCCTCGATCCACACAGTCTCCTGCTGCGCCCACACGCGCCCGGGCAGGCCCACGCCGCGGGGCAGGCGCAGCTGCCGCGTTTCCTCGGCGAAGTCGGTGCCCTTGTGGATGCGCGCCGCCCACACGCACTGCACCCGCAGGCCGCCGTCGTCGCCGTCCGGCACCCAGAAGCCGCCCACCAGCCAGCCCATGCTGTCGCCGACGGCCTCCAGCACGCCCGTGGCCGCCTCGTCGGCGGTGCTGGAGCGGGAGAGCACGGACTGCACCGCGCGGACGACGGGAAGCGATTCGTAGGGCATCGGCGAAGGCTCAAACCAGTCGGGTGAAAGGAACAGGCGGTGCCTGCGGGGGAATGTAACCCGCGCCCGGCTCGTTCGCATCAATCGAACGCGGAGATTCGGAGATGTACCGTGGCGCGGGGCCGCGCTCGCTTTGATTTGCGCGGGCCGTTGCCCCGCTCACCGATGCAACTCCCGCTCCCCACCGATGCGCACGGGCTCCCGCAGCGCGCGGATGCACGCCGAGGTACGCCCGGACCTGGCCCGCGAGACGCTTGTGGTCGCGACCGCGGGCGGGGGAAGCTCGGGAGCCCCGGCGGTGGACTTCGAGGGATATCGCGACGCCGGCGGCACGCGGTACGTCTTCTACCGCGACTCCATCGGGTGCAGTGCGGCGGCGGACGTGACGTGGGCGTTCGTCGTCGGCACCATGCCGCGCGGGACGGGGACGGGGACGGTGAAGCGGGTGGCGCGGTGGGATGCGCCCGACTGCTGGTCTCCTGACGCGAGAAACCGCCGCCCGGCAGATGCCGGGCGGCGGTTCTCGTCATCGACCGGGCGTGCGGTCAGCCGCGCTTGCCCAGGATGGCCTGCACGGGGCCGGGGAGCACGGAGCCGGCGCGGTCCAGGGCGCCCAGGGCGGCTTCCAGGCTGGCGGGATCGCCCTCCCAGTGGTCCAGCAGCACGTCCACGCCGGCGTTGTTCACCAGGCGGCTCAGGGCCAGGGCCAGCAGGTACACGTCCTCCAGCTGCCCTACGACGGGCACCACCCAGTCCGGGATCAGGTCCACGGGGGCCACCAGGTACACGAGCACGGCCGCGACGATGGCCTTGTCCACCGTGCTCACCCGCGGGTCACGGGCCAGCCGGCCGAACAGCTTGATGAAGCTGGGGACGTCGCGCACGATGCTCGTCAGCGTGTCGCGCGACAGCCCGCCCCTCCCCTGGTCCTGCCCGCCGCGGCGCAGGCGCTGCGCGGGGCGGGGGGCGGCGGCGTCCTCGTCGTCGTCCAGGATGCTGGGCCGGCGGGCGCCGCGGCGCGGGCCCACGAGGTCGTCGTCGCCCTCGTCGTCGCGGGCGGCGGCGGAGCGCGGGGTACCGCCGCGGCGGGGCCCCACGAGGTCGCCGTCGTCGCCCACGTCGTCCGCCGGGGGCGGCGCGGCGCGGCGGCGCGGGGCCAGCTCGTCGTCGCCGTCGCGTGGAGGGCGGGTGCGGCGGGGCGGATCTTCGTCGCTGTAGTGCACGGCGTGCTTTCCGTTCGGGTTGCGGCCGGTCAGGCCGGCGGTCCGGAGCGCGGGTCGCCCTTGGGCAGGCTGGGCGGCGGCGGGGCGTTGGGGTCGCGCGGCGGCATCACCACGTTCTCCACCTCCTTGAGCACCGTGCGTCCGGCCTCGGTGAGCCCCGACACCAGGCGTCCGGCGGTGCCCACCACGCCCATGGTGCCGCGGATGGTGGTGAGCGCCACGCCCTGCATGCGCATCTTGTCTTCCAGCAGGTCGCCAAAGCGCTGCACGCCGCCCGTGCGCCGCACGTCGCGGTTGTACTTGGACGCCAGGAACTCTACGTAATCCAGCACCTGGTACTGCTGCACGTCGGGCAGTGAGTCCAGGCTGCGGAGGATCCGGTCGCGGAGCGTGTCGTGCATCGTGGCCTCGCCGTGGGTGAACCGAACAGGACGGAGCGGCAACCGCCGTGCCGCGCCTGCCGGAGTGTCTGCGGATGGGATGCTCCCGGCAAGGCTACGCATCCGCCGCCGCTCCGGTTTCGTTCGCAATCTGCTCCGGTGGGCCGGGGAGGGCAACGGCGGCGGACGACGGGGCCGGCGGTGGCCCTCCCCCGGCCTCGCTCAGGCTCGTCCACCCCCTCCCGCAAACTGCGCGGGAGAGGGTGTAGACTTCGACGAGCTTTGGCGCGGGGTAGCAAAGTTCCTGGCGCGGGTGAGCGCCCCCCTCCCCGACCCTCCCCCACAAACTGCGTGGGGGAGGGAGATGATGCGGGAAAGCCATGTGCACCCGCGCGCAGTT
>DATING010001060.1:0-8259 GCA_035474555.1 Longimicrobium sp.
CGCCCACGCGCACCTCGGGGCCCACGCCGTGGCCGCGCAGGTGATGGGCGAGGCGGTTGGCACGCGCGTTCAGCTCCGCGTACGTGAGCGACGCCTCCTCATAGCGCACGGCCGCCGCGTCCGGCGTGCGCGCCGCCTGCGCCTCGAACAGCGCGTGGATGCAGCGGTCCGCCGGAACCTCCGCTTCGGTCCGGTTCCACGTTTCCAGCACCAGCGCGCGCTCCGCCGCGTCCATCAGCTCCAGGGCCGCGACGGGGAGGTGCGCGGGGGCGGCCGGCAGCTGCTCCAGGACGAGGCTCACCTGCGCCAGCATCCGCGCGATGGTGGCGCCGTCGAACAGGTCGGTGTCGTACATGCAGACCAGCTCCACCCCGCCGGCCCTCTCCACCGCGTCGATGGTCAGGTCGAACTTGGCGAACGCCGCCGCTCCCCCCACGCCCTCGACCACCGGGCCGTCGGCTTCCCCGCCTTCCCCCGCGGACCGGGGCCCGGCGGCGCCCACCGGCTCCAGGTTGAAGACCAGGGAGATGAGCGGGGGATGCCCCGGCCCGCGCGGCCTGCGCAGCGTCTCCTGCAGCCGGGCGTACCCGAGTGCCTCGTTCTCCTGCGCGTCCAGCAGCGCATCGCGCACGCCCTTCAGAAAGGCGCGCACCGGCTCGTCTCCGCGGAGCCGGCTGCGGATCGGGAGCAGGTCCACGCAGTTGCCCACCAGCGTCTCGGTGCCGGCGAACGGCCGCCCGGCCGAGGGCACGCCCACCACGATGTCGTCCTGCCCCGCGATGCGGTGCATGGCGGCCAGCGCCCCCGCCAGCAGGGTGGAGAAGAAGGTGCACCCCTCCCGCCGCCCCAGCCCGCGCAGCGCGGCGACCCGTTCCGGGGACAGCGTCAGCCTCCGCGTGGCTGCGGGGTGGGTGGGAAAGCGCGGGCGCGGGCGGTCCGCCGGGAGCTCCAGCGGCGCGGCGCCCTCGAAGCGCGCCAGCCACCCGGCCTCGAGCGCCGGGTCCGCCTGCACGTGCTCCGTCCACAGCGCCGCGTAGGCGCTGAACTGCATCGCCGGCGCCAGTGCGGGCGCGCGGCCGGCCAGGCGGGCGCGGTACGCGGCAAGGAGGTCGCGCCGCAGCAACGGGCCGGAGAAGCCGTCCCCCACCAGGTGGTGCACCACCATCTGCACCGCGTGGCGCTCGCCGCCGCGAGGGTGGACGTGCACGCGGAAGAGCGGCCCCGTGCGCAGGTCGAAGACCAGGCGCACCGCCCGGCCCATCGCCGCCGCGAGCGCCTCGTTCGTCTCTGCCACCGCTTCGAGGGCAAAGGGCACGGGGAGATCGTCCGCCACGCGCTGCCACTCGCCCGCGGGGTCGAACACCAGGCGCAGCGCCTCGTGGTGGCGCATCACGTCCCCCACGGCGGCGCGCATCGCCTCCGCGTCGAACCGCCCGCGCAGGCCGAACCCGATCTGCTCGTTGTACGCGCGGGACGCGTCGTCACCGAGCTGAGCGTGGACCCAGATCTGCCGCTGCGCGGGCGTGAGGTCAAAAGGGCGGCGGTCGTCTCCTCCGGCCGGGGCCGCGTCAGGCGCGGGCCCCCCGCCCGCGGGGATCGACCCTCCCCCGTCCGGACCCGGGCGCTCCGGGAGGAAGCCGCCCTCGCGGAGCGCGTGGATGCTGTCGCGGAACGCCGTCACCAGCCGCGCGCAGTCCTCGTCGGTGTGGGCGGTGGAGAGGAAGCAGCCGCGTCCCTCCCAGATGTAGATCCCCCGCTCCAGCAGGTGGTAGAAGAGCAGGTCGCCGAACGGGTTCCGCGGCTCGGGACGGAGGCGGAAGAGCGAAGCGAAGCTGCTGATGCGGATCGGCGCGTTCTCCTCCGCGATCACCCGCCGCAGGTCGGCGACCAGCCGCGCCGTGCGGGCGTTCAGCTCGTCGTACAGCGCCTGCCCGCGCTCCTGCAGGTGGCGCAGGACGGCGCAGGCGGCCGCCATGGTCACCGGGTGCTTGCAGAAGGTGCCGGCGAAGAAGGTCTGGTTCGCCGCGGGGTAGCTGTCGTCGCCGAACTGCCACGCGCCGCCATCGATGGTGTCCATGAAGCGCGCCCGGCCGGCCACCACGCCCAGCGGAAAGCCGCCGCCGACCACCTTGCCGTAGGTGGTCAGGTCGGCCTCGATCCCGTAGAAGCCCTGCGCCCCCTTCGCCTCCACGCGCAGCCCGGTGATCATCTCGTCGAAGATGAGCGCCGCGCCGGTGCGCGTGGTGAGCGCGCGCAGGTCGCGCAGGAACGCGCGCGGGTGGAACTCGGAGTTGCTGCTCTGCACCGGCTCCACCAGCACGGCGGCAACCTCCGCGGCGTTGGCCTCGATCCAGGCCAGCGCGTCGGGCGAGCCGTAGGGGAGGACGACGATCCCGTCCACCATCCCCTGCAGCGTCCCGGGGGCGACCGGGCGAGAACGCCGCACGCCGTCCTTTTCGCCGCCGTCGGGGCGCGCCAGGATGCCGTCGAAGCAGCCGTGGTACGAGCCCTGGAAGAGCACGACCTTTTCCCGGCCGGTGACCGTGCGCGCGATGCGCAGCGCGGTCATCACCGCCTCGCTCCCGGTGTTGCAGAAGGTGACGCGCTCCATCCCCGTCAGCTCGGACAGGCGCCGGGCCGCCTCCCCCGCCAGGTCGCTCTGCGGGCCCAGGTGCAGGCCGCGCCGCAGCTGCTCCTCCACCGCCTCCACCACGAAGGGGGGGCGGTGCCCAAAGAAGTGGACGCCGAAGCCGATGGTGAAGTCGACGTACTCGTTTCCGTCCAGGTCCCACAGCCGCGACCCCTCGGAGCGCTCCCCGACGATCGGGTACATCAGCTCCTTGGTGGCCATGCGGAAGTTGAGCGACGCGCGGTTGTCGGAGAGGTGCGAGCGGTTCTCCTGCGCGTACTCCTTGCTGCGCCGCGTGCGGGCCGTGTAGCGCTCCACCAGCCGCGCGAAGTGCACGGCCTGCCGCTCCGTGTAGCCCCCGCCCAGCCCCACCGTGGCGCTCACCGGCCGGTGCGGGCCGTGCGTAGCGGCCTCCCCCGTTTCCGCCGGGGCGGCCGCCGCCTGCACCCGCTCCGGCCGCGTGGCGGGGACCAGGGCGTGCGACCCGTTCGCGCCCGGGGACCCGTTCGGCCCGCTGGATGCGCCCGGTCCGTGATGCCCGTTCCCGTCGCTGGCGGCGGGCGCCTGCGGAGGCTGCTGCGCCGGGGCGCCGCCCAGCAGGTCCAGCTGGCGCTGGATGATCGCCAGCTGCTGCGCGAACAGGTCCTGCAGCCCGCCCCCCTCGCCGCCCGTGCCGGGGTAGAGCCGCGGCGCCTGCACGGCCATGGGCGCACCCGCAGGCGGGGCCAGGACGGGGGCCGGCGCGGGATGCGCCGCGACGGGATGCACCACGACGGCGGCCACGGAGGCCGGGGCGGGATGGGCCGCGACGGCGGCCACGGCGGCGGGCGCTTCGGCCTGCACGGGAGCCGGGGAATCGCCGGGGAGCGCGAAGTCCGCGGGAAGGGCGCCGTCCAGGTGGCCGGCGAGGTCATCGACGGTCGACAGCCCTTCCAGCAGCTTGCGGAACGGCACCTGTACGCCGAACGCGGTTTCGATGGTGCGGCTGGCCTGCATCAGCAGGAGCGAATCCGCCCCCAGCTCCAGGAAGCTGGCGGAGGGGTCCAGCTGCGCCGCCTCTGCTCCCAGCAGGCGGGCGAACAGGTCGGTGATGGACCGGGCCACACGGGAACGGCGGTCCGGGGGCTGGATGGATGTAGCTGCCACGGGCTCGGTCTCCGGCTCAAGGATGCGGGGCGGGGCTGCCGCGCCGCCGGGTGCGAAAGGCTGCACGGCGGACGGCGCGCGCTTCGGAAGCACGCGGTACTCCGTCCGGTCGAAGGGATACGTGGGGAGCGGGATGCGGCGCCGCGCGCCGCGGAGGGCGGACCCGTCGACCTCGACGCCCGCCGTCCAGAGGGCGCCCGCGGCTTCCAGCAGGGTCAGCGCGCTGTCGTCCGGCCGGTCCGCGCGCGGGAGCGAGCGGACGATCACGCGCCCGGCGTCCGCGCGCGCGTGGCGGCGGGCGAAGGTGCCCAGCGTGTCGCCGGGGCCCACCTCCAGCAGCACGCGGTCCGGGTCGTCCAGCAGCGTCCCGACGCCGTCGGCGAAGCGCACGGTCTCGCGCAGGTGGCGCACCCAGTAGCCCGGATCCGCCGCCTGGGCGGCCGTGATCCAGTCGCCGGTGAGGTTGGAGACGAAGGGGAGCGACGGCGCCCCGGGACGCGCCTTGCGCACCTCGGCCGCGAAGGCGTCCAGCACCGGGTCCATCGCCGCGGAGTGGAACGCGTGCGAGGTGTGCAGCCGCCGCGCGGCCACGTCACGCCCCGCCAGCAGCGCCTCGAACGCATCCACCCCGGCAACGTCACCGCTGACCACGCAGTGCGCCGCGCTGTTCACCGCCGCCAGCGAGAGCGCCGGGGGGAGGAGCGGGCGCACCTCCGCCTCCGGCAGCGGCACGGCGAGCATGGCGCCGGCGGGAAGCGACTGCATCAGCCGCCCGCGGGCCGCGACCAGGCGAAGCGCGTTCTCCAGCGTGAACACGCCGGCCAGGCACGCCGCCACGTACTCGCCGATGCTGTGCCCCAGCATGGCCGCCGGCTGCACGCCCCGGCCCATCCACAGCTTCGCCAGCGCGTACTCCACGGCAAAGAGCGCGGGCTGCGTCAGGCGCGTCTCGCGCAGGAGCGCGTTCGCCGCTTCCTCCCCGCCCTCCACGGGAAAGAGGACGGTGCGCAGGTCCAGCCCCAGCGCGGGGACGAGCAGGTCGGCGCAGCGGTCCAGCACCGCGCGGAAGGCGGGCTCGCGCCCGTACAGCTCGCGCGCCATCCCCGCGTGCTGCGTCCCCTGGCCGGGAAAGAGAAAGGCCACGGACGGCGCGCGCTCCGCCGCGCGGCGCGAGACCGGCTTTCGTTCCCCCTCGCCGGCGAGCGCGGCGCGCGCCTCTTCGGTGTCGCGGGCGGCGGCCGCCCAGCGGTGCGGGTGCGCCGCGCGCCCTTCGGCGAGCGTGAACGCCACGTCCGCCAGCGGCAGGGCGGGGTGCTCCGCCAGGTGCGCGGCCAGCCGTACGCGCATCCGCTCCAGCGCGTCCTCCGACTTCGCGCTCAGCACCAGCAGCTGCGGGGCGTCCGTCGGCGCGGACGGCGGAAGCGCGGGCGCCTCCTCCAGCACCGCGTGCGCGTTGGTGCCGCCCATCCCGAACGAGCTGACCCCCGCGCGGCGCGGCGCACCGTCCTCCGTCTCCCAGGGACGCAGCTCCGTGTTGACGAAGAAGGGCGAGTCCTCCAGCCCCGTCTCGGGATTGGGGGAGGTGAAGTGCAGGGTGGGCGGGATCATCCGGTGCTCGAGCGCCAGCACCGTCTTGATGAAGCCCGCCACCCCCGCCGCCGTGTCGGCGTGGCCGATGCTGGCCTTCAGGGCGCCCAGCGCGCAGAAGCCCTTGCGGTCCGTCGCCGTGCGGAAGACCTGCGAAAGGGCGGCGATCTCGACCGGGTCGCCCAGCGCCGTCCCGGTGCCGTGCGTTTCCACGTACGAGACCTCGGCCGGGTCTACGCCCGCCACTTCCAGCGCCTCGGCGATCGCCTTTGCCTGCCCCTTCACGCTGGGCGCGGTGAACCCCACCTTCCCCGCCCCGTCGTTGTTGATGGCGGACCCCTTCACCACCGCGCGGATGGGGTCGCCGTCGCGCACCGCGTCCGCGAAGCGCTTCAGGGCCACGAGCCCCGCGCCGCTCGCGCCGATCGTCCCCGCCGCCCGCACGTCGAAGGCGCGGCAGTGGCCGTCGGGGGAGTGGATCCCGCCTTCCTGGTGCCGGTACCCGGTGACCTGGTCGGGGAAGATGGTGGCGCCGCCGGCCAGCGCCATCTCGCACTCGTGGTTCAGCAGGCTCTGGCACGCCAGGTGGATGGCGACGAGCGAGGTGCTGCACGCCGTCTGCACCACCACGCTGGGCCCGGACAGCCCCAGCTTGTAGCTGACGCGCGTGGTCAGGAAGTCGCGCGTGTTGGCGAACAGCGCCACCTTGTGGCCCACGTCCGCCACCAGCGCCTCGTCCGCCAGCACCCGCGCCAGGTGCGGGCCCGAAGACCCGGAGCCCGCGAAGACGGCGACGGCGCCGGGGAAGCGTGCCGGGTCTACGCCGGCGTCTTCGAGCGCGCTCCAGGCGCACTCCAGCAGCACGCGGTGCTGGGGGTCCATCGCCAGCGCCTCGCGCCGGTTCACCCCGAAGAACGGCGCGTCGAAGCACCACGCCTCGGGGAGCGCCCCGTACGCGGGGACGAACGCCGGGTCGCGCAGCGCCTGGGGAGACACGCCCGCCGCCCGCAGCTCGGCCTCCGAGAAGAAGGAGATCGACTCCACGCCCGCGCACAGGTTCCGCCAGAGCTCGGCGGGGTCGCGCGCGCCGGGGAGGCGGCACGCCATCCCGATGACGGCGACGTCGTTCTCCCGGTCGTCCAGGTCCACCAGGGGGACCCCGCCGGAAAGGGGAGGACGGTTCATGCGCCCCCCCTCACCCGGCGCCGCGCCCGGCGCTGCTGCGCCCGCGCGCGGCTCTCCGCCAGCTCCGCCGCGTCGCCACCGCCGGGGTCGGCGGCGTCCGCGCCCAGGTAGGCGGCCAGCTCCTCCACCGTGGTGTAGCGGAACAGGTCCACCACCCGCAGGTCCGCCCGCATCTCGCGCAGGCGGCTGTAGACGCGGTAGAGGAGGAGGCTGCTGCCGCCCAGGTCGAAGAAGTTGTCGTGCACGCCGATGCGGTCCGCGCCCAGCACCTCGCCCCACACCTCCGCCACCCGCGCCTCCAGCGCATCGCGCGGCGGGAGCGGCTCGGCGCCGCGCTCCGTCTCCGGCGCGGGGAGCGCCCGGCGGTCCAGCTTGCCGTTGGGGGTCGTCGGCAGCGCGTCGAGAATCACGAAGGCGGACGGGACCATGTAGTCCGGCAGGTCCCGGCGCAGGTGCTGCTTGAGCGCCTCCGTGTCGGCCTCCCCCGCCACGTACGCCACCAGCCGCCGCTCGCCCGGCGCGTCCTCGCGGACGACGACCACGCACTCGCGCACGTCCGGGTGCCGGCGCAGCGCCGCCTCGATCTCGCCCGGCTCGATGCGGAAGCCGCGCACCTTCACCTGCGCGTCCGTGCGGCCCAGGTACTCCAGCGAGCCGTCCACCCGTCTTCGCACCCGGTCGCCCGTGCGGTACAGCCGGCTCCCCGCGGGGCCGAACGGGTCGGGGACGAAGCGTTCCGCCGTGAGTGCCGGGCGGTCCAGGTAGCCGCGGCCCACGCCGCGCCCGCCGATGAGCAGCTCGCCCGGCAGCCCCGCCGGCTGCGGATTCCCCATCGCATCGCAGACGTAGAGGCGGACGTTGCCGAACGGCCTGCCGATGGGGTAGCCCTCCACCTGCCCGTCCGCCGGGACGGGGTGCGCCGAGGCCAGGATGGTGCCCTCGGTGGGCCCGTAGAGCACGTGCGTCTCCGCTTCGGGGAAGGCGTCCGCCATCTCCGCCAGGAGGTCCGCCGGCACCCGGTCGCCGCCCACGAACAGGCGCCGCAGCCGGGTGGGACGCCCGGACTCGCGCTGCACACGCGCCACCTGCCGCATCAGCGCGGGGACGGCGTGCAGCAGGGTGGCGTCGGCCGCCTCGTCCAGCAGCGACGGCACGTCCAGCACCCGCTCGCGGTCCAGCAGGCGCACCGCGGCGCCCGAGGTGAGGGGGAGCAGGGTCTCGAAGAGCCAGATGTCGAACGAGTACGACGCCAGCGCCGGCATCACGTCGCCCTCGCGCACGCCGAACGCCTCGCGGGTGGCGGCCAGCAGGTTGGCCAGCGACCCGTGCTGCACACCCACGCCCTTGGGCCGCCCGGTGGAGCCGGAGGTGTAGATGACGTACGCCAGGTTGTCCGCCGACACGCCGGACGCGACGGGCGGATCCTCCGCGCCGTCCTCCGCCAGCAGGTCCGCGCGCACGACCGCCGCCCCGCCGTGCGGAAGGGCGTCGGCCGCGCTCCCCGCCGCCACGATGACGGGGAGGCGCGCATCGGAGACCATCCACGCCAGCCGCTCGGCCGGGTAGGCTGGATCGAGCGGCACGTACGCGCCGCCGGCCTTGAGCACGCCCAGGACCGCGACGATCATCTCCAACGAACGCTCGACGCAGATCGCGACCGGCACATCCGCGCCCACGCCGCGGCGATGCAGATAGTGGGCCAACTTGTTTGC
>DATING010001061.1:0-5202 GCA_035474555.1 Longimicrobium sp.
TTTCGCTCGTACGTTCGATCAGCAGGCGGCAAGGCACACTCCAGACCGGGATCGATGGTGACTCTCACGCAGTCTCTTCCCCCCGCCGCGGCGCGGGAGCAGGTCGTCGGGCGCATCCAGGCGCTCGGCGCGCTGGCGGTCGTGCGGCTGCCGCGCGCGGACGACGTGCTCCCCGTGGTGGCGGCGCTGCAGGAAGGCGGCATCCACGCCATCGAGATCACGATGACCGTCCCCGGCGCCCTGCAGGCCATCGCACGCGTGGCGCGGGACGCGGGGGACGGCGTGCTCGTGGGCGTGGGCTCCGTGCTGGACGAGGACACGGCGCGGCAGGCGGCCGAGGCCGGCGCGCGGTTCATCGTCAGCCCCGTCTTCAAGCCGCTCGTGCTGGAAGAAGCCCATCGCCAGGGGGCCGCCGCGCTCCCGGGCGCCTTTACGCCCACGGAGATCCTGCGCGCCCACGAGGCCGGCGCGGACCTGGTGAAGGTGTTCCCGTCCGATGCGCTCGGCCCGTCCTTCATCAAGGGCGTGCTGGGGCCCATGCCCTTCCTCAAGCTCTGCCCCACCGGCGGCGTGACCCCGCAGAACGCGGGCACCTGGATCCGCGCGGGCGCAGCGGCCGTGGGGCTCGGCGGCGCGCTGGTGGACGCGTCGCTGGTGGACCGGCGCGAGTGGGGCACCATGACGGCACTGGCGCGAAAGACGGTAGATGAGGTCGCCGCGGCGCGCGGAGGTCCGTCGTGAAGCGCGTCGTCACCTTCGGCGAGCTGATGATGCGGCTCTCCCCGCCCGGGCAGGAGCGCCTCTTCCAGTCTCCGCAGCTGCGCACGTTCTTCGGCGGCAGCGAGGCGAACGTGGCCGCGAGCCTGGCGCACTTCGGCGTGCGCAGCGACTACGTGACGCGCGTCCCCGCCAATCCCATCGGTGACGCGGCCGTGGCGGCCCTGCGCGCGGAGGGCGTGGGCACGCGCGCCATGCTGCGCGGCGGCGACCGGCTGGGCATCTACTTCGTGGAAAGCGGCGCCGACGTCCGCGCCCTGCGCGTGGTCTACGACCGCGCCGGCTCCGCCTTCGCGAAGCTCGATCCCGCGGAATACGACTGGGACGGCATCCTGGCCGGCGCGCACGGGCTGCACCTGTCCGGCATCACCCCCGCGCTGGGCGACGGGCCCGCGCGGGCGGCGCAGGAGGCCGTGGACACGGCGCGCGCGGCGGGCGTGAAGGTCAGCATCGACCTCAACTACCGCCCGGCGCTGTGGACGGGCCGCGATCCGCGCCCCGTGACCCGCGCGCTGGTGAAGGGATGCGACCTGCTGATCGGCAACCCGGGCGCCGTCCGCGCCATGCTGGGCGTGGGCCCCGACGCCGGCCCGGATTCCGAGTCCGACGCCGCCCTGCGCGCATCCGCCGAAGCCATCGCGGGTGACCTGGGATGCCGATCCGTCGCGCTCACGCGCCGCGAGATCGTCTCCGCCAGCGAGCACGGGTGGAGCGCCGCGCTGTTCGACGCCGGCACGGGCGCGCTGGAGCGCAGCCGCCGCTGGCAGGTCCAGGTCGTGGACCGCGTGGGCGGTGGCGACAGCTTCGCGGCCGCCCTCATCCACGCCACGCTGGCCGGCCGCGCCCCGGCGGATGCCCTGCAGTTCGCCACCGCCGCCAGCGCCCTCAAGCTCACCATCCCCGGCGACTTCAACCGCGTGACGGCGGATGAGGTCGATGCTCTCCTCCAACGCACCCCGTGAATCCGATGTCGACGACCGACCCCACGGTGGCGGATCCGCCCCGCGCACGCCCGCCGTTCGGCGGGGAGCACGAGCCGCAGCCCCGCATCGGCTACCGGTGGACGGTGTGCGCGCTGCTGTTCGCCGCGACCACCATCAACTACATCGACCGGCAGGTGCTGGGCATCCTGGCGCCCGTGCTGCAGACGGAGATCGGCTGGACCGAGGCGGACTACGGCGACATCGTCTCGTGGTTCAGCTTCGCCTACGCGCTGGGATTCCTGGGGATGGGGCGGCTGCTGGACCGCATCGGCGTGCGCAAGGGATTTTCCTTTGCCATCGTGGCGTGGAGCCTGGCGGCCATGAGCCACGCGTTCGCGCGGACGCCGCTGGGGTTCTCCCTGGCCCGCGGCGCGCTGGGGCTGGGTGAATCGGGCAACTTTCCCGCGGCCATCAAGGCCACGGCGGAGTGGTTCCCGCGCAAGGAGCGCGCGTTCGCCACGGGCATCTTCAACGCGGGGAGCAACGTGGGCGCCATCGTGGCCCCCATCATGGTGCCGTTCATCGCCCTGCGCTGGGGGTGGGAGATGGCGTTCATCGCCACGGGCGCGCTGGGCTTCGTGTGGCTGGCCGTCTGGCTGGTGGTCTACAAGACGCCGGAGACCCATCCGCGCGTGACCCGGGCCGAGCTGGCGCACATCCGCAGCGACCCGGTGGAGTCCACGGCGCCCGTGCCCTGGCTGAGCCTGCTCAAGCACCGGCAGACGTGGGCGTTCTTCCTGGGCAAGTTCCTCACGGACCCCATCTGGTGGTTCTACCTGTACTGGCTGCCCAAATTCCTGGACACCAACTACGGGGTCAAGCTGGCGGGCGTGGCGCTCCCCCTGATCGCCATCTACCTGGTGGCGGACGTGGGATCGGTGGGCGGCGGATGGGTGTCGAGCGCCCTCATCAAGCGCGGCTGGAGCGTGAACCGCGGGCGCAAGACGGCCATGCTCATCGCCGCCCTGCTCATCGTGCCGACGATGTTCGCGCCGCACGCCACGAGCCTGTGGGTGGCGGTGGCGATCGTGAGCGTGGCGGCGGCGGCGCACCAGTGGTGGAGCGCCAACCTGTTCACCACCGCCAGCGACATGTTTCCCCGCCGCGCCGTGGCGTCCGTCGTTGGGATCGGCGGATTCGCGGGCGCGATGGGCGGCGTGCTCTTTCAGCGGGCCACGGGGCGCATCCTGGAGGCGACCGGCAACAACTACTCGGTCATCTTCATGATCTGCGGCCTGGCGTACGTGACGGCGCTGCTCATCATGCACCTGATCGTGCCGCGCCTGGAGCCGGCGCACCTGGAAGGCGACCTGTAGAACAGAAGGCCTCACACGGGGGGAAAGAGGCCACGGGGGATACTCGCGGCCGTGGCGGACGTCCCCTTTCCCCCTTTCCCCCTGTGTGAGAAACGCAGTTGCCGTTGAGGCCGGCGAGATGGGAAGCCGGCTGATGGATAGGTGACGGAGGCGTTGCGTTCCGGAAACGGGCGCACTACAATGAGTGCGGTGTTAGTTCCGGATGAGAACAATATACATCGCGCGGCCTTCCCCACCTCCCGCGCGATGGTCCTGGACGGAAGCCGGCATCCACGCCGCCGGCCTCCGCGGTGGATCCCCTGCCCTGCCGTTCCACGCGGCGTACGGCGACGGATCCGCCCGAAGAAGATGAGACGAACGGGTGCGACGGTCGCATCCAGCGGTTTTGTTCGTTGTAGGTGCAAATGGGGGATACGACCCGCCCCCGGCCGCACCGACCGCAGACCGGCGCCGCGTCCGGGACTCCCGGCGCCCCGGCTGTATCCTGCCACTCCACACCGAGGGTCACCCTCCTCCGGAGAGTCCGCGATGAAATGGAAAGCCGCACTCCTCTGCCTGCTGGGCCTGGCGCTGCTGCCGGGGCACGCGCGGGCGCAGTCCACCGGCCGCGTTACGGGCACGGTCACGGACGCAGGCTCCGGGCAGCCGCTGGCGGCCGCCACGGTGACGGTGGCGGGGACGTCCCTCAGCACCGCGACGGACGCGCAGGGCCGCTACACCCTGGCGGGCGTGCCGGCCGGCAGCCGCTCCGTGAGCGCCGCGCGCCTGGGCTACGGCACGGGGCAGCGCACGGTCACGGTGGCCGCGGGCGCGGAGGCCACGGCCAACTTCGCCCTCAGCTCCTCCGTGCTGCTGCTGGACGAGGTGGTGGTGGTGGGCTACGGCGAGCAGGAGCGCCGTGACGTCACGGGCTCCGTGGCCAGCGTGAACACGGCGGCGCTCGAGGACGTGCCCGTGCAGTCGCTCGACCAGATGCTGCAGGGCACCGTGGCCGGCGTGCAGGTGACGCAGGCCTCGTCGGCGCCCGGCGGCGGCATCTCCATCCGCGTGCGCGGCAGCAGCTCCATCAGCGGCAGCAGCGAGCCGCTGTACGTGATCGACGGATTCCCCATCGAGAACGACCCGGAAGGCGCCTCGCCCGGCAGCGGCGGCCGCACCACGGCCACGGTGCCCAGCAACCCGCTGGCGGCGCTCAACCCCAGCGACATCGAGTCCATCCAGATCCTCAAGGACGCGTCGGCCACGGCCATCTACGGCGCGCGCGGCGCCAACGGCGTGGTGATCGTCACCACCCGGCGCGGGCGCGCGGGGCGGCCGGAGCTGAGCTTCGACGTGTTCACGGGCACGCAGGCGGTGGCCAACCGCTACGAGCTGCTGGACGCCCGCGAGCTGGCCACGGCCATCAACGAGGCCTCGGTGGACGGCGGCGGCACGGCCGTGTTCGGGCAGGCGTTCATCGACACGCTGGGCGCGGGGACGGACTGGCAGGACGAGATCTTTCGCGACGCGCCCCTGCGCGGCTTCCAGGGGAGCGTCTCGGGCGGCACCAGCGGCGACAACGTGACGCGCTACGCCGTCTCGGGCGGCTACTTCGACCAGACGGGCGTGGTGCTGGGCTCGGGCTTCGAGCGCTACTCGCTGCGCGCCAGCCTGGACCAGGGGATCGGCAACCGCCTGCGCTTTGGCGCCACGCTCACCGGCAGCCGGGTGAACAGCACCTTCATCCCCACGGAGGGCGAGAGCAACGCCCGCGCGGGGGCCGTGGGCGCGGCCATCCAGGCCTACCCCTTTCTCCCCGTGCGCCTGGCGGACGGCCGCTACCCCTACCAGGGCCGCGACCTTCCCCTGGTCGGCGTTCCCTCCGGCCAGGCCAGCAACCTGGTGAACCCCGTCTCGCTGGCCGAAGAGGTCACGGACCGGCTGGGCGACACGCGCGTGCTGGGCAATGCCTTCGGCGAGTGGGAGCCCCTCTCCGGCCTGCGCGGCCGCGTGGCCCTGGGCGCCGACTTCAGCAGCCGCTTTCGCGACACCTACTATCCCCGCCTCACCCGCCGCGGCGAGGAAGCGGGCGGCGAGGCCATCCGCGGCCGCGCCGAGGTGCTCAGCTACCTGAACGAGAACACGCT
>DATING010001062.1:0-4866 GCA_035474555.1 Longimicrobium sp.
CTCTTACCGATCGCGATCAGGTGGATGATGTGCCACGGCAGGCATCCGCCTCCGCAGCCACGATCCTCCCCCTCCGAAAAAACGCGGATGGCCGTCCCCGCGCCGGCAGCAACCTATCTACCAAGGGCCTGACGCATCCTGCCGCTCGCCGCCTTCTCCTCCGGTCCGCGATCGGACGTCGCGAGGCAGGCATCCAGTGAGGCAGCCTCTCCGAAGGCCGCCCGTGCCGGAGCGATGCGCCGCGACGGCCGGACGCGAATCGGGCCGGCCGTGCAGGAGGCCAGAGATCCTTGGCAGAGCGGTTGCTGCCGGCGAGGGGGCGGCATCCGCGTTTTTCCCAAAGCAGGATATCGGCTGCACGGGCAGGTACCCGGCGAAGCACGGATCCCCGATCGCGATCCGTAAAAGCCGGCCCTGGCTGGACCGGCCGTGCATCGGCGGCCGCCCGCCTACTGGTCGCGCAGCGCCTCCATGGGGTGGATGCGCAGGCTGCGGCGCGCCGGGCCGATCGCGGCGAGCATCCCGATCACCATCATCAGCAGGCAGACGGCGGGGACCAGGAGGAGGCTGCGGCCCTGGAAGACCGATTCGTTCATCACCAGGTTCAGCGCGACGGCGGCGGCGACCCCCACCGCGACCCCCAGCGCCAGCTGGCGCAGCGCGCGGGCGAAGATGCCCGAAAGGAGGCGGCGCGGATCGGCGCCCAGCGCGGCGCGAAGGCCGATCTCGCGGCGGCGCTGGGTGACGGTGAACGACATCATGGCGTAGATGCCGGCCGCGGAGAGCCCCACCACGCTCAGGATGACGGCTCCCAGCACCACCGCCATCATGTGCACCGCCGACTCCTCCTGGCCGTAGACGTCGCGCAGCACGCGCGCCTCCAGGCGCAGGGTGGGATCCACGGCGGCGGTGACCGCGCGCATCCGGGCCAGGTACGCCGGGACGTCGTCGCCCCGCATGCGGACCACCACCTCCGCACGGGAGAGCTGCCCCGGCACCAGCGCGCGGAAGATCCCGGGCTGGGCCAGCTCGGGCGCGATGACGTTCGCGTGGACGTCGGCCACCACGCCGACGATCTCGTGCCAGGGCTCCGGCGGCGCTTCCGGCTGGCCCGGCCTGGGCTTCCGGGCCCAGCCCAAGCGCACCCGGTGGCCCAGGACGGTGCCGTTCTGCAGGTACCTGCGCACGAACGCCTGGTTCACCACCAGGGTCCGCGCCGTCGTGTCCGCGTCCGCGGCGCCCAGCCCGCGGCCGGCGAGGGTCGTGCTGCCAAAGGCCGCCAGGTAGTCCCCGTCCACGTGGTTGACCGTCACGATGTGCTCGCTGATTCCCTCCTCCGTGCCCGGGCGCTCCACCTGGATGCCGGTCCAGCCGCCCAGGGCGGGAAGGCTGGTGCCCACGGCCACGTCCGCCACCCAGGGCTCCGCCCGCAGCCGCCGCACCACCTCCTGCTGCCGCGCCGCGAAGCCGGCGGCGAGCTCTCGCCGGTACACCTCCGCGTCCGTTCCCGCGGGGGGATCGGGATCCATCTCCAGCCCGGCGGAAAGGAACTCGTCCCTGGGAAACAGGGGGCGGTTGAGCACCTCGCCCATCTCGTTGGCCGCGACGCCCAGCACGATGGGGATGGCCCCGACGGCAAACGCGACCTGCGCTACGATCAGCGCCGTCCAGGTGCGCCCCAGCCGCAGGCCCGTGCCACCCCCCAGCTGGCGCAGGCTGTCCTGCACGCGCCGTCCCGTGGCCCCCAGCGCGGGGAGCACGCCGGCGATGACGGCGGCCAGCACCGTCAGCCCCATCACGTAGAGGACGGTGGCGGGCCGCAGGCTGAAGTCCAGCCAGAATGCCGCCGCCTCCGGGTTCGACATCTTCACGATCCCGTGCGCCATGCGCAGGCCGGCGCTGGCGAGCAGGAGCCCGGCAATGGCGGAGGCGGAGGCCAGCACCAGCGCCTCGGCAAAGAGCTGCGCCACGATGCGGCGGCGGCTGGCGCCCAGGGCGGTGCGGATGGCGATCTCGCCCCGCCGCGTGGCCGTCCTCGCGTAGATCAGCACCGCCACGTTCACGGCCACCACCACCAGCAGCACGCTGATCAGCGCCTGGATGAGGGTGAACTCCCACAGGGGCAGGTCCTGCAGGCCCATCGCGGGATAGGTGTAGTTCAGCACCTGGGGCCGCAGGTCCGCGTGGGTCTGCGGGTTCGCGGCCGCCGCCCGCCGGCCCACGGCGTCCATCTCCGCCTGCGCCTGCTCCCAGCCGGCCCCGGGCGCCAACCGTCCGAAGACGAAGACCTCCGGCCCCTCGCCGGGCGCAGGGCCGGCGGGCGAGAGCCGCAGGGGAATCCACCAGCCGTGGTTCATGGGAAAGGCGAAGCCCTCCGGCATCACGCCCACCACGGTGTGCACGGCGTTGCCCAGCCGCACCGTCTGCCCCACGATCCGCGGGTCGCCGTTGAAGCGCGTGCGCCACACGTCGTGGCCCATGACCACCACCGGCGGCGCCCCCGGCTGCTCGTCCTCCTCCACCAAGGGGCGGCCCAGCGCGGGGGCCACGCGGGCCACGCGGAACCCCGACGCCGACATCTCCGCCAGGCGCACGGGCTCGGCGTTGCCGTTGGGGGCAATGAGGTTGCGGGTGACGTTGCGGTACGCGCTCACCTCGCGGACGGTGCGCAGCTCCTGCCGCCACGCGGCAAAGTCGTGCAGCGACGGGCGCCGCGGGTTGTCGCTCCAGACGTCCCGATTCTCCACGGCCACGATGCGGTGGCCCTCGTCCAGGGGCAGCCGGGGATTCAGCAGCGAGAAGAAGAAGCCGAACATGCCCGCCCCGATGGCGATGGCCACTGCCATCGCCAGCCCGCCCACGAGCGTGATCCCGGGGTTCTTGAACAGCATCCGGGCGCCCAGCTTGAGGTCGATCCAGGAGATGCCGGTCCGCATCACGTTTTCTACGGGTTGTCGTTGGGTGTGGAGGACGTGTCCTGGCATGTTTTCCTGAGGGAGGCGCCGCGTGGTCTCTCCCTCCTCTCGATCTCCGGCGCCGACCGAAGGATCTACCCTCCCGTGCACGACGCCGGCTCCGGGCGACCATCCGCCCGCCGGTCCGCCGTCATCGTGCACCATGGCAACCCGATTCTTCGGGCGGCGCCATCGCGTCGCAAGACAGATCGAGCCGGCGCTTCCCCAGCTCGATGTCGGCCATCCGATCTCCGGCGCAGGCACAGTCTTACCGATCGCGATCAGGTGGATGATGTGCCAGGACAGGCATCCACCTCCTCCGCCACGACCTGCCCCTCCGAAAAACGCGGATGCCGTCCTCCTCGCCGCGTCAGCCGGGTCTCCGGCGCAGGCACAGTCTTACCGATCGCGATCAGGTGGATGATGTGCCGGCACGATCATCCGCCTCCGACGCGCCGATCTGCCTGTACTGCCTCTTCGAAAAAACGCGGATGGCCGTCCCCGCGCCGGCAGCGGCCGATCTACCAAGGGCCCGATGCATCCTGCCGCTCGCCTGCTTCTCCTCCGGTCCGCGATCGGACGTCGCGACGGCAGGCATCCAGGACGGCGGCGTTCCAAAGGCCATCCGTGCGGGGGCGATGCGCCGCGATGGCCGGACGCGGATCGGCCGGGTTGTGCAGGAGGCCAGAGATCCTTGGCAGATCGATCGCTGCCGGCGAGGGGACGGCCATCCAAATTTTTCGCATGATGAGGATACGGGCCCTACGGCGCGGATGCCCGTCCATGCACGGATCCACCCGATCGCGATCCGTAGAAGCCGGCCGTGGCTGGAAGGCCGTGCACCGGCGTGACCAGGCGTGGCCACACGCGGACGCAGGGACCGCAAGCCGTGCGGCCGCGATCGATCAGGCGATGGCGGGATGCGAGGCGTCTGGGTGCATCGCATCGGCGGGGGTGGCGCCGTCTTCCACCACCTGCCCGTCGAACAGGTGCACCTGCCGCTCGGCGTAGCTGGCGAAGCGCGGGTCGTGCGTCACCATCACCAGCGTGCTCCCCTGGCGGTGCAGGTCGCGCAGCAGCTCCATCACCGCGGTCGCGTTGGCGCTATCCAGGTTTCCCGTGGGCTCGTCCGCCAGCAGCACCGCCGGGCTGCCGGCAATGGCGCGGGCCACGGCCACGCGCTGCTGCTGTCCGCCGGAAAGCTGCGCGGGATAGTGGCCGTTGCGGTGGGACATCTGCACCCGCTCCAGCGCATCTTCCACGCGCTTGCGACGCTCCGCGGACGGCATGCCGCGGTACGTGAGCGGCAGCTCCACGTTCTCGAACACCGTCAGGTCGCCGATCAGGTTGAACGACTGGAAGATGAAGCCGATTTCGCGGTTGCGGATGCGGGCGCGCTCGGCGGCGGACAGCCCCTGCACGGGCTTGCCCCCCAGCCGGTACTCGCCGCCGCTGGGCGAATCCAGGAGCCCCAGCACGGAAAGCAGCGTGCTCTTGCCGCATCCGGACGGCCCCGCGATGGCGACGAACTCGCCGGAGCGGATGCCCAGGTGCACGTTTGCCAGCGCGTGCGTCTCCACCTCGTCGGTGAGGAAGACCTTGGAGACGTTCTCGAGCCGGATGAGCGGGTCGTTCGCGGCGGTCATCGTGCACTCCGGGTGATGTAGGATGAGGCGGGCGAATGCGGGCTGATCCGCCGGTTCCGGCCATGGAGAAGAACACGGACCGTGCCGCGCCCGTCGGATGGCGTCAATCCCTTGATCCGCAACGGATTACGCGCATCGGGTCCGCGGATTCCGCCGCGATCCGGTGTCCGGTGCTGGGAATCCCGTTCGCGAAATCGAACACCACGGCCCTCGACGTCCGTTGGACGGCGCCCGGGACGATAGTGTTCGATATCGGGACGCGGAAT
>DATING010001063.1:0-1544 GCA_035474555.1 Longimicrobium sp.
CACCCCCGGGAAGATGGGGAGATGGGCCACGGGAACGTAATCGTACTCGCTGGCCAGGTCGTAGATGAAGCTCAGGGCGAAGGCGGCGGTGCCGCCCACCAGCAGCCGCGCGTGCGGCCGGTGCCGGCTCGACGCGCGAAAGGCGCGCAGCACGATGGCCAGCATCCCCAGCGCCAGCGCCACGTCGATCCAGCGGTTCAGCCGCGCCAGCGTTCCCAGCGGAAGCACCGCCGCCACGCACGCCATCGCCACGAAGGCCGCGGAGATCAGCTGCTCGCGCCGCCGCATGCGCAGGTCGAAGAGCGCGTAGACCAGCGCGACGAAGAAGGGGCCGCACAGGAGCAGCGCCACCACGCCCGTGCGGTACGGGCTGGCGTGCGGCACCAGCAGCCCCGACACCGCGCTGCTGTAGGTGGACCCGTAGGTGGAGATGGCCAGCGAGACGGCGGCGAACCACAGGTTCTCGAGCGCCGCCCGGCGGCGCAGCCAGAACACCAGGTGGTACACGCCGATGGCCAGGAAGAACGCCACCAGCGTGCCGATCACCATGTCGCGCGGGGAGCGCTTCTCGGCCAGCTGGTCGTAGCGGCCCACCTTCACGCTCCCCATCAGCCCGCCGTACGCGTAGTCGTTGTACACGCGGATGGCGATCACGTGATGGCCGTCGCGCCCGCGCGCCAGCGCCTGCGGGGTCACCAGGAAGAGCGAGGGATCGATCCCTTCCTGGAAGGCGGGCGGAAACTGCCCGCGCCCGCCGATGCGGATCCCGTTCCAGAACACCTCGTAGGCGTCGCCCACCGTGCCGAGCTGCAGTCCCAGGGGCCCGCGCGCCAGGGCGGGAGGGAGCACGACCTCGCGCCGGTACCATCCCCAGCCGTTGTGGCCGGGCGCCAGGGCCTCCCACTCGGACGGGACGCGCGCCGTCGCCCAGCCGCGGTCGTCCAGGCCGGGGCTCGCCCACGCGGGGTCGTCGCCCGTGCGGAAGTGCCACTCGCCGTTCAGGGTGAGCGGCGGCGGGGCGGTGTCCGCGGCGGGGAGCGGGGGGGCGGCCAGGAGGGCCAGGCCGGCGAAGATCCAGGCGAACAAGGGTCGGCGCGAAGGAGTGGAAGGACGACGTGCAGGATAAAACCCGACTGAATGTGGGTCAAGGATCTTTCCCGCACCGGGAACGCTCCTTGCGCGGAACCACTTGCGAGGCGCGGGGGCGCGCTTGCCGCGGCCCGGGGGCGGCGCTACGTTCCGCCCTCCAGTGGCAGCACAACCGTTTGGAGGAGGAAGACCCGCATGGAGATCACCCCGCTCGGCGACCGCTCCGGGGCGCTCGCCGCGTTCGGGATCCAGACCGGCCCGCAGGCCGGCAAGGAGGTCCCCGTCCGGCTCCCCGTGGTCCGCATCGGGCGGGCGGCGGGGAACGACGTCGTGATCCCCGACGACTCGGTGTCCGCGACCCACGCGCGCCTGGAGTTCGACCAGGGCGCCTGGCGCCTCACCGACCTGGAGTCCACCAACGGCACCTACGTGGAGGGGATCCGCCTGGCCCCGCA
>DATING010001064.1:0-9915 GCA_035474555.1 Longimicrobium sp.
GCCACCCTCCTCTCCCTGCAGAGCGTGATGCCGGCGAAGACGCGCGAGACGGCGCGCGGGGTGGTGCGAAAGGTGGTGCGCGAGGTGGAGCGGCGGCTGGCGGAGCCGCTGCGGCAGGCGGTGACCGGAAGCCTGAGCCGCTCCATCCGCAACCGCCGGCCGCGCCACGCGGAGATCGACTGGAACCGCACCATCCGCGCGAACCTGCGCCACTACCAGCGCGAATACAGGACGATCATCCCCGAGACGCGCGTGGGGTGGGGCCGGCGCCGCAGCAGCCTGCGCGACGTGATCCTGCTCATCGACCAGAGCGGGTCGATGGGATCGTCCGCCGTGTATTCCGGCATCTTCGGCTCCGTGCTGGCGTCGCTGCCGGCGCTCAGCACGCGCGTGGTCGCGTTCGACACTGCCGTCGCGGACCTGACGGACGAGCTGCACGACCCCGTGGACGTGCTGTTCGGCATCCGGCTGGGCGGGGGCACGGACATCAACCACGCGCTGGCGTACGCCCAGCAGTGGGTGCGCCGGCCGGCGGAGACCGTGCTCTTTTTGGTCAGCGACCTGTACGAGGGCGGCAACGAGGCCGAGATGCTCAAGCGCACGGCCACACTCGTCGCCGCCGGCGTGCAGGTGGTGGCCCTGCTGGCGCTGTCGGACGACGGCGCGCCGGCGTACGACCATCGCGTGGCCGCCACGATGGCGGGGTTCGGCGTCCCCGCGTTCGCCTGCACTCCCGACCTGTTCCCCGAGCTCGTCGCCGCCGTCCTGCAAAAGCGCGACGTCTCCGGCTGGGCCGCCGAGCAAGGCATCGCGACGCAGCGAAGTGCGTGAACGGCAGTGCGTGAGTGCGTGAGTGCGTGAGTGCGTGAGTGCGTGAGTGCGTGAGTGCGAAAGTGCGAAAGTGCGAAAGTGAGTGAGTGTCGTTGGATGAGAGCCCCGGTCCGCGTCATCGCCAGAAGCGGAGGTGACCGTCGCTGGATGAGATGTCGATCCGCGCCCTCGCCGTTCGTCTATCGATACGGAATGCAGGAACGCAGATCACGTTCAACGACGGAGCAGAACGATGGCCGATGAGATGATGCAGCGCCCGACGGTGGTGCCCTACCTGATGGTCCGCGGTGCCAGCCAGGCACTCGACTGGTATGCGCGCGCGCTCGGTGCCGAGGAGACCGTGCGCATGCCGGTGGAGGAAGGCAGCGACAAGCTCATGCACAGCGAGATGCGCATCAATGGCGGGATGGTCTACATGTCCGACGAGTTCCCCGAGTACGGCGCCTCGCTGGGCGACGGGCCGCGCGGGGTGACGGTCTTTCTCGCCGTAGACGATGCGGACCGCTGGTACAACCGCGCCATCGAGGCCGGCGCGACGGTGCGGATGGAAATCGCCGACCAGTTCTGGGGTGACCGCTTCGGCGAGGTGGTGGACCCCTTTGGCCACGGCTGGGCCTTCGCCTCGCCGTTGCCGAAGAACAGCTGACGCCACGGTGCACGCGGGGCTCCTCCCTGGAGCCCCGCCGGAGTGCGTGAATCGCACGATTCACTAGCATTCCGCCGACAAACTGTCATTCCGAGGGAGGCGCCCGCCCGCACTCGCCCGTGCACGAACCCATGGCGCCGACCGAGGAATCTACTCGCCCGTCATCTGGTACCCCGCGGCGCGACGAGACCCCGCCCCCGCCCGTCCCGCATCCACCGAAAAGCTGCCCGTGGACCCCAACAACCCCATCGTCCAGCTCTGCGTGGAGGGCATGAAAGCCGAGGGCGCCGGCCGCCCCGACGACGCTCGCGCCCTGTTCACGCGTGCTTGGGAGACGCACACGGATGATTGGGAGGCGTGCGTCGCGGCGCACTACCTTGCCCGTCACCAGCCCACGCCCGCGGACACGCTGCGCTGGAACCAAGAAGCCCTCTACCGCGCCGAGCGCGTCACGGACGATCGCGTGCACGGCTTCTATGCGTCGCTGTACCTGAACCTGGGCCACTCCCACGAGCAGCTCGGCAACCTGCCCGAAGCCCGCCGCTACTACGACCTCGCCGCCGCGCAGTCCGGCGAGCTCCCCGACGGCCGCTACGCCGGCATCGTGCAGCAGGGCATCGAGAACGGGCAGCGGCGCGTCGGCGCATCGGAGTAAGGCTGAATCGTAGTTCCTTCCTCACCTGTCCCTTCCGCAGGCGTACAGCCCCGCGCCCGAGATCCGCCCGTTTGCCGCCCGCCGCTTTCCCTAGGCGCGCGCGGCCTGCACGACGCGCGAATGGCCGCGAGCCGCTGACGCTCTCGCACGGAAACAGTAAGACCGGCGGATTCGTGCTCCGCCAGCCCTGCAGCGTTTTGGACGCGCAAACAAAAGGGAAACACTTCTTCGCTGTTCGGCTAGCTCAACGCGGTTGTCCTCCCGAAGTTCTTTTAGCAAGTTACTCACTGCATCTCGGTCGGTGGCGCAGAACATCGCATTGTAAACATGAGCGAATCTACTGTAGAACACATCACGAACGCCGTCAAAGAGCTTCGCTCAATACTCGCGTCCCGCAGTACCGCTACCGTGGTTCAAATGTACACGGGGTTTGCTGTTCGCCGCGCCAATGACTACGACTTCCGTACGGAATTGGGCTCACCGGCGCGGCAGTTCGAATTTCTCCTAAGCCTCCTGTTGAGCACCCCTGAACCACACCACCCTCGCGAATTGGCGAAAGTGGATTGGGAGAGGATGATGCGGCTATTGAACATCGCGTTCGAAAGCTACGCTGAGTTATTCTTTCCATCAGGGGAGGAACTCGAGCACGCCACGCCGGAATGGAGACGGGTCCGCGATGTCGCAATGCCGACATTTCTCCATTACTTCAATACTGGTCTCATAGCCAGTTCAACCCAAGTAACCTCTCGCATTGAGAAGTATGTAGTTCCTTTCGATCTCCAACTTGCCCGTGACCTGGGAATCAGCGCCACGGATTCAATTCGGGTGTGCGATTGGATTACAAAGAAGCTCGCGCAGGACCTCGAAAAAATCGATCGAATTATCCATCGTGCTCATCGAGACCGCCAGAAGCTAAGTAAGGTAGCAGGCATCAGGATCCCTCGCGCAACACCTTACGAACTCCGCTCGGCAATAGAGTCATATGCACAGATATCACGGAGCGATCTCATACAGGAATTCGGTGAGGTAGGCGAAACTTTTTGGACTGCATTTTCAATCGGGCGTGGTGAAGCGCCTGATATTCACTTTCCGACGGAGCAAGCTATCGCTAGCCAGAATCCACTTATTCGTATAGATGGAGAAACTGCGGTCTGCCCGGTACCCAATACTCTATATACAAGTCTTCTATCCCGTTGCGAACAACTACTAAGTACTTCGGCCAAGCGAAATAGGTTTTTCAAGCACAGGGATGTGGTCCTAGAAGGGGAAGCTGCACTTCATCTATCGCGGTTGCTCGGTAGTAAGGCGGCTATATATCAGAGCGTCTATGAGTCGCCTGATGGGCATCACGAACACGACATCGTGATACTAGGAAGCAAGCTCCTGCTGGTTGTTGAGGTGAAGGCAAGCCCGCCAGCCGAACCGTTCCGGGATCCGGAGCGGGCGTACCTGCGCCTCAAGAGAGCTTTCAACAGCGATACGGGCCTTCAAAATGCTTACCACCAAGCGCTTCGGCTTTACAAGCAGTTGGATGTCCGTGGGCCGGTAAGGCTATACGACCGGAGCGGCGCGCAAGTGGTAGAGTTCGACCCTTTAGCGTTCCCACATCGATATTGCCTTTGTGTTACTCGGGATGATTTCGGCCCACTCGCTACGGATCTGGCTCTTCTGCTGGAGAAATCCCCTTCTGATCCGTACCCTTGGGCTGTTAATGTCTTCGATCTCGATGCACTGGCCGGAGCATGGGAATTTCTTCAGTGGGGAGAAACTGAACTGATCGAGTATCTGACCTACCGAACGATTGCGCATGGGAAGATACTCTCGACCGACGAATTAGAATTCGCGGGATTTCACATTGCTCATGGCTCTCTCCGCGAAGCGCTCTCCAGCGGAGCAGATCTTATGCAATTGAGTTCGAGCTACTCTGACTTTTTTGATATTCTATGGCAGCACAAGGAATTCGGTGGACCAGCGCCACAGCGCTTCCTTAGGGCGCCAGTGATGATGGACGTACGGCAGTCGATTGAGCAAGGGAGTGCTGTCTTCGTCGGAACTCAAGCTTCACCTGTTCCGGGGCGAGAACGCAACAAACCTTGTTCGTGCGGCTCTGGGAAAAAACAGAAATATTGCTGCGGACGTGGTCCACGGTAAATTAGAAATCGTGCCGCCAGACCTGTGAACAACGCCAAAGCATCCGGCGTTGCCCCTTCAATGAGCAGACAAACGTAAGCCTTCTCCACCGGCCCTGCCGCGTCTCCGGGTGCATCTGGCCCGCGACCGTGCCGGGAACATACGATACGGGGTCCTCACGCCGCCGTCTTCCATCGCCGCCGTCCTCCCATCGCCGGAGCCATGAACCGCAAGCGGATGCTGCTCACCACCACGTCGTCGCTGGACGGCTGGACGGTCCAGGAATACCTCGGCCCCGTTTCCGCCGAGGTCGTCATCGGCACGGGGCTGTTCACGGAGTTCTTCTCCAGCTGGACGGATGCGTTCGGCATGGAATCGCACGCGCACCAGGGCAAGCTGGACCTGATCAAGCAGCGCGCGCTCGCCGGCATCGAGTACAAGGCGCTGCGGCTGGGCGCCAACGCCGTCATCGGCCTGCGGGTGGACCACGACGAGATCGGCGCGGGGGGCAAGTCGCTGCTGATGGTGACCGCCATGGGCACGGCCGTCCGCGCGCACCGCTCCGGCGCGACCGCCGATCCGCACGCCCGGTCCCGCGCCGGCGCCATCTCCGCCTACGAGCTGGGCGTGAACCGCGACCGCGCGCGGCTCCTGCAGCAGGCCGAGGCGGGAAAGCTGGACCTGGGTGATGCCCGGACCTGGGACTTCGTCGTGGACAACAAGGTCGTGGAACTCGCGCCCCACGTCCTCAAGCGCGCCGTCCTGCTGCAGAGCCAGTTCTCGTACAACCCCGTAGAGCGGGACCGCGCCTGGGCGCCCCTCAAGGACTTCTTTCAGCGCCTGGAGCCGGAGCAGGCGGCGGAGGCGCTGTACGCCGCGCTCGCCGGCCCCGACGTGGAGGCCGACTTTGCGCTGCAGGTCATCCGCGAGGCGGGGCTGCTGGACGTGCCCCGGGTGATGGCGATGCTGCAGACGGGCGACGAGACCGTCCGCGCCCGCGTGCTGCAGGTGGTGCGCGCCGACCAGCCGTTCTACACGCCGGACGACATCTCGCCCCTGCAGGCGCTCCGCGACCGCATACCGGCTGTGTTCCTCGCCGCGCCCCCGGTCAGAAAAAAGGGGCTGTTGGGAGAGAAGGACGTGTGGATGTGCGTCTGCGGCGAGGCGGTGGACGCGCGGTCCACGGAGTGCGGCACGTGCGGCCGCGACCGCCACGGCGTCCCCCGCAAGTGGGTCAAGCCCGCCGACGCCATCCGCCTGCTCGACGAGAAGATCAGCCTGCTGCGCGCCCAGTTCCCCGAGGCGGCGGCCCTGCCAGCCTAACCGCCAGAACGGCAGTACAGCCGGCCGAAAGAGCAGGAAACACAAGGCACAGGCGTTGCCCTTACCCGGGGCAGCGCTGTACCGGCGCCCCGGGATTCATCCCGTGCGGGCGCCGTCGTTTTCGGGAATATCAATCGCAACGCATACAACGAGGAGACCCTCGCATGGCGAAAGTCATCGGGATCGATCTTGGAACCACCAACTCCGTGGTCGCCGTGATGGAAGGCGGCGATCCGGTGGTGATTCCCAACGCCGAGGGCGGGCGCACCACGCCCTCCGTCGTCGCGTTCACCAAGGACGGGGAGCGGCTGGTGGGCCAGGTGGCGCGCCGCCAGGCCATCACCAACCCGACGAACACCATCTTCTCCATCAAGCGCTTCATGGGCCGCAAGGAGGCCGAGGTGAAGCAGGAGGAGAAGCTGGTGCCGTACAACGTCACCGCCGGCCCCGGCGGGCTGGCGCAGGTGGAGGTGCCCAACGTGGGCAAGACCTTCACCCCGCCCGAGATCTCGGCCATGACGCTGCAGAAGATGAAGCAGACGGCCGAGGACTACCTGGGCACCACCGTGACCCAGGCCGTCATCACCGTGCCGGCGTACTTCAACGACGCGCAGCGGCAGGCCACCAAGGACGCGGGCAAGATCGCGGGCCTCGAGGTGCTGCGCATCATCAACGAGCCCACGGCCGCCGCGCTGGCGTACGGCCTGGACAAGAAGAAGGAAGAGAAGATCGCCGTATACGACCTGGGCGGCGGCACGTACGACATCAGCGTGCTGGAGCTGGGCGAGGGCGTCTTCGAGGTCAAGGCGACGAACGGCGACACGCACCTGGGCGGCGACGACTTCGACCAGCGCATCATCGAGTGGCTGGTGGAGGAGTTCCGCAAGGACCAGGGCATCGACCTGTCCAAGGATCCCATGGCGCTTCAGCGCCTCAAGGAGTCCGCGGAAAAGGCCAAGATGGAGCTGTCGACCACCATGTCGACGGACATCAACCTGCCGTTCATCACCGCGACGCAGGAAGGGCCCAAGCACCTGAACGTCAACCTGACGCGGGCCAAGTTCGAGCAGCTGGTGGACGACCTGGTCAAGCGCACCATCCCGCCCATGGAGCAGGCGCTCAAGGACGCGGGGCTCAAGCCGGGTGACGTGGACGAGGTGATCCTGGTGGGCGGGTCGACCCGCATCCCCAAGATCCAGGAAGTGGTCAAGAACTTCTTTGGCAAGGACCCGCACCGCGGCGTGAACCCCGACGAGGTGGTGGCCGTGGGCGCCGCCATCCAGGGCGGCGTGCTGGCCGGCGAGGTCAAGGACGTGCTGCTGCTGGACGTGACCCCGCTGTCGCTGGGCATCGAGACGCTGGGCGGCGTGTTCACCAAGCTCATCGAGCGCAACACGACCATCCCCACCAAGAAGTCCGAGACGTTCTCCACGGCGGAGGACAGCCAGACCACGGTGGAGATCCACGTGCTGCAGGGTGAGCGCGAGATGGCGGTCTACAACAAGACCATCGGCAAGTTCCAGCTCACGGGCATTCCGCCGGCACCCCGCGGCATGCCGCAGGTGGAGGTGACGTTCGACATCGACGCCAACGGCATCCTGCACGTGAGCGCCAAGGACCGCGCCACGGGCAAGGAGCAGAAGATCCGCATCGAGGCGTCCAGCGGCCTGTCGGAGTCCGAGATCGACAAGATGGTCAAGGACGCCGAGAGCCATGCCAGCGAGGACAAGGACCGCCGCGAGCAGGTGGAGGCGCGCAACCGCCTGGACAGCATGGTGTACGAGGTCGAGAAGAACATGAAGGAGTGGGAGGACAAGCTCGACCAGCCCACCAAGGACAAGCTGTCGGAGTCGCTGGAGCGCTCGCGCAAGGCGCTCAAGCAGGACGACGTGAGTGAGGTCCGCAGCGCCTACGAGGAGCTGCAGGCGGCGTACACGGCGGCCGGCGCCAGCATCTACCAGCAGCAGGCCGCGGCCTCCGGCGCCGGTGCCGACGCGGGCTTCAGCGGCGGCGCCACGGCGGGCGCGGGCTTCGACGACGACGCCACCGCGCAGGCCGCCCGTCCGCAGGACGACGTGGTCGAGGCGGACTACGAGATCGTCGAAGACGAAAAGAAGTAATCGTCCCCGCATCTCTCGGGTGATGTGAATCGGCCCCGCTTCCGGAGTTCCGGAGGCGGGGCCGGTTCTTCGTGGGGGCCGCACCGGTGGCCCTCACCCGGCCTCGCTTAGGCTCGTCCACCCTCTCCCACAAACTGCGTGGGAGAGGGTGTAGACTTCGACGAGCTCTCTGCACACCAGCGCAGACCGTGCTTTGCGGCGGTCGGCGGGACGCGCGACGGTGGGCGCTGGGGGGCACGGACTTCGCACGTCCGGGCCGACGGGGAAACGGCACGGGGCGGGGTTGCGTGAGGGATGCGCGCCCGCAGGGCCGAGAACCCGGAGCGAGCGGGAACAGCAGTACCGTTCCCGCTCGCGGAGGGGGCTCGGCGCCGTTGGCAACGGTTGTTTCGTTGCCTACGGCGCGCGCAGCCCGGCCCGGAGCGCAGCGGAGGGACACGCCCGCATCCGCCGCTGCCCCTGTCCCCGTACCACCAGCAGACGCGGGATTCCACCGGCAGCGAACGGGGGGCGAAGGCCCTGCCCCTTGAGCACATGCCGCATGCGGGGCGATAATACGGTGGCGAAATCCCCGGTGCACTGACGAGACAACGACGGGAGTAGCAACACCATGCTCGATCCGGTACGTGCCAAGTTGAAGCTGGTGGGCATGACGGCCGGCGCCTTTGCGGGCGGCGTGCTGATCGCGAGCGGCCTGGACTGGACCACCGGCTCGCACGCGGCCACGCTGCTGCAGGCCACGCCGCAGCCGTCCTCGTCCGACGTGCGCCCGGTCCAGGAGCTGAGCCAGGCATTCATCTCCATCGCCGAGTCGGTGACGCCGGCCGTGGTCTCCATCGAGACGGAGCGCACCCCGCGCGGCGGCGGCCGCGGGCGCCGCGGCGAGCCGCAGGAGGAAGAAGAGGGGCTGCCCTTCAACTTTCCCTTTCCGCAGCAGCAGGGGCCGCGCGTGCCGCAGGAGGCCAGCGGCTCGGGGTTCCTGATCTCCGCGGACGGCTACATCGTCACCAACAACCACGTGGTGGCCGACGCGGACCAGATCCACGTGATCCTCTCGGACAACCGGCAGCTGCGGGCGCGGATGGTGGGGCGCGACCCCCTGACGGACATCGCCGTCATCAAGGTGGAGGGCGAGCGCTTTCCCGCCGCGCGGTTCGGGCGGTCGGAGGGGGTGCGCATCGGCGAGTGGGTGCTGGCCATCGGCAACCCGCTGGACCTGGGCACCACCGTGACGTCGGGGATCGTGAGCGCGCAGGGGCGGTCGCTCAACAACCTCATCGGCAGCGCCGCGGGCGCCAACGGCCGCTGGGCCATCGAGGACTTCATCCAGACGGACGCGCCCATCAACCCGGGCAACTCCGGCGGCCCGCTGGTGAACCTGCGCGGCGAGGTGGTGGGCGTGAACAGCGCCATCGCGTCGCCCACGGGGCTGTACGCGGGCTACGGCTTCGCGGTGCCCATCGACCTGGCCCGCAAGGTGGCCGAGGACCTGATCCGCTACGGCCGCGTGCGGCGGCCGGCCGTGGGCATCTCCGTCACCGCCGTGCACCCGGAAGACGCGGAGGTGTACCGCCTGACGCGCATCCAGGGCGTGGTGGCGCAGGACTTTCCCGAGGGCAGCCCCGCGCGGGCGGCGGGCGTGCGCCAGGGCGACGTGATCGTGGCCGTGGACGGGCGGCCGGTGGAGCGCGTGGGCCAGTTCCAGCGGATCATCGCCACGCACCAGCCGGGCGAGACGGTGGCGCTGGACCTGATCCGCTACGGCGACCGCCGGCGCATCGACGTGCGGCTGATCGAGGCGCCCACGACGCCGGAGCCCGGGGTGGAGCGCCCCGCGCGCAACGAGGCGCCGCAGGCGGAGGCGAGCACCAAGCTGGGGATGGGTGTGGCGGTGCTCACGCCGGAGCTGGCGCGGCGCTTCGAGCTGGACGGCAACGCGACTGGCCTGGTGGTGACGGAGGTCGCCAACTACAGCGTCGCCGCGCGCTACAACATCTTCGTGGGCACGCGCATCCTGGCCGTGGACGGCACCGAGGTGCGCGACGTGGCCGCCTTTCGCCGCGCCGCCGACCGCAAGGGCCCCGGCGACGTCGTCTCGCTGCGCGTGATCTTTCCCTCGGGCGAGAACGGCATCCTGAACGTGCGCCTGCCGGAGTGACGGACGGAGTGCGTTCGTGCGGAAGTGCGTCAGTGCGTTAGTGGGATCGGAA
>DATING010001065.1:0-1635 GCA_035474555.1 Longimicrobium sp.
TGGCTGATGGACCAGGCGCGCGTGGTGGGGGTTGGAAACATTTACGCCAGCGAGGCCCTGTTCCGCGCCCGCGTGGACCCGCGCCGCCCCGCCAACACCCTGGAGCCCGCCGAGCTCGCCCGGGTGCGCGACGGGGTGCGCGAGGTGCTGCAGGACGCCATCGACCACCGCGGCACCACCTTCCTGGACTACCGCGATGCCAGCGGCCAGGAGGGGGCCTTTGCGTCACGGCTCAAGGTGTACGATCGAGAAGGGAAGCCGTGTCCCGGGTGCAAAGGAAACATCGAGCGCATCGTACAGGGTGGCCGTTCTACCTTCTTCTGCCCATCGTGCCAGCACTAGAGGAGCGCTGTGGCGCCGCTTTGCGCCACCGCGCGTTAAGATTCCTCTGGTCTTAGCCGCCCTGCTACATTATTATTCTCCACACCGCAGTCATCACACATCTCCTCCCCCGCCTCTCTCCACAAACGCCAGGATCATGCAACCACGAAAGTTTCGCGTACCTCAGCGCAAGACCCAGCGCCGCTGGCGCGTGCCTCCCGCCCTCAAGCGTGGCGACGAGATCTTCGAAGGGTTAGGGGTACTGGACGAGTTGACGGGTGAGCGCGGGCTGGTGCTGTGGCAGTCGCTGCGCGACGCGCTCCTGTGGGCCGACGCGCAGGAAGACGAGCGCGCCGCGCTCTTTGCCGAGGACGCCGAGCGCATCCGCATGGCTTCCATCCTCACGGCGCAGCCGTCGCCGGAGCTGGAGGAGCCGCTGGGCGTGCTGGCCCGCATGCTGGCCGAGCCCACGCAGATCTCCGAGGAGATGGTGGCCCTGGCCTGCCGCCGCGTGGCGCAGTGGGCCGACGACGAGGGGCTGCTGACGACGGCGCTGGCGTTCGCGCAGGCGGCCGCCACGGTCACCCCGGGCGACGCGGGCGCGGCCTTCGCCGTGGGCAAGCTGGCCCGCCGCCGCGCGGAGTACGCGCGCGCCGAGACGTGGTTCCGCCGCACCATCGCCCTGTCGCGGCAGATCGGCGACTGGGCCACCTACTCCAACGCCTTCATCGGCCTGGGGAACCTGTACCGGCAGCGGGGCAACCTGCCCAACGCGCGCCGCTTCCTCATGCGCGCAGTCCGCGCAGCGCAGCGCAACAGCCTGCACGCCACGGAGGGCGCGGCGCTGCAGGACCTGTTCGTGGTCGCCGTCGAGGGAGGCCGGATCGAGGATGCGCACGGGTACGCCCGGGCCGCGTACGAGGCGTACGGCGCCCACAGCCCGGCGCTGGTGCGCCTGGCCCAGGACGTGGCCTACTGGTGGATCATGCAGGGCTACTTCGGGCGGGCGCTGCCGGTATTCAACTCGCTCCTCCCGCACCTGCCGCAGCCGTCCGACCGGCTGATGGTGTTCGGCAACATCGCCCGTGCGGCGGGCGGGATGGGCGACCGAGAGGCCTTCCGCGGCGCGTGGGACGAGTGCTTCGACCTGCTGCACAACAACGCGGTGGTGGACGAGCGCGCCGCGCAGAGCCTGCTGGACCTGGCCCACGGCGCCGCGAGCCTGTCGCTGTGGGACAAGGCCGAGATGGCCGCGCGCGCGGCCCTGGAAGTGGGATCGCGCCGGAGCGAGGGCACGATCCGGCTTTCGGCGGA
>DATING010001066.1:0-2105 GCA_035474555.1 Longimicrobium sp.
CCCTCCCCCCCGCCCCCTCCCCCGCGTCGCGGGCAGGAGGGGGAGAACTTCATTCCGGCGCGGACACGGTACCGGCGTGGCACTCGCCCGTGACGGACAGTCCGCGCAGGCGGACTTCGTGTGTTCGTTGCGGCGAATTCATTCGCTCTGTCCGGGCATCCTCCACCCCCCGGCCCCTTCCCCCGGCAAACTGCGCCGGGAGAGGGGGAGAACTTCAGGCCGCGGAGCGAGCGGGTGAGGGCTCCGTCACCATTCCGCGCCGCGATAGCCCAGGATCACCGCGGTCACGTACGCCGCGGCCGCGAGGACCAGCCCCGTGCGGACCACGTCCACGCGTTCCCGCTCAAAGCGGCGGACCTGGCTGCGGTGCAGGGCAAGGCGCTGGGGACCCGCCGCGTTGCGCGGCGTGTGCCACCCGGCCACGCTGTCGGCGGTCACCTGCACGTCGCGCAGCAGGTAGTACCGGCTCTCGGTCGTCGTCACGCGCGCCTGGGGGATCATGCGCGACGCGCCGGGCTCGGGCGCGGGCACGGAGCCCGCCTGGAATCGAAAGCACCCGGTGGTGGCGCCCACCAGGAGCGCACAGAGCAAAAGCATCGTCCAACGCATCGGTTTTCTCCGGATACAAGGAATCCCGCACCGTCGAGCCCCGCACGAACACACTTTCACTAACGCACTAACGCACTCACGCACTTCCCTCCCTACAGCAGCCCGTCGCGCGGTCCCATGAAGCCCATCACCAGGATGGCGATCATGCACGCCCAGATGGCGGCGTAGAGAAAGACCACCGGCTTGCGGCGCACCAGCATCTCCGGGTGCGTCACGGGCTTGCCCGCGAATTTGCCGCGCGGCACGCTGGGAAAGAAGAACGTCTTGTACGTCTCGATGGCCGCCACGCTGTATCCGGCGCCGGCCACGGACAGGAACACCCAGTCGCGCGTGAAAAAGGCCATCAGCGCCGCCCAGAACAGCGAGATCACGGGGCTGCGAAAGAACTTGAGCGTCTCGAACCCCTCCACGGGCGCGTCCTTCCACGCCCCGCCGAAGGCCGTCAGCCATCCGCCCAGGGCGCCGATGGTCACCAGCACCAGCCACGCGGGCGTGTTGGGGAACTGGCGCTGCAGCGCGTATCCCACCCACACCAGCGCGGCGAGGATCGCCAGGATCACCACCAGCAGCCCCCAGCGGACGGGGCGGCTCTGCACGGGCTTGCCCATGACGCCGAACTGCATGGGGATGAAGTACTTGGACTGGTCTTCCTCGCGGATGTAGCCCTTCCACAGCTCGTGCCCCAGCCGCTCCAGCGCGTACACCATCCCGAAGAACACGGCCGCCGTCCCCCAGTTGGACAGGTCCATCCCCGTCACCCGGTGCAGCACGATGGCGATCAGCGCCGCTACGATGATGCTGCGCGAGTACTTCAGAAAGGTGAAGCCCTCGTGCGGCGCGTCCTTGTACATTCCCCACGAGCTCGCGTGGGCACCGGCCAGCACTCCCAGCAAAACGGACATGAGTCTCTCGCTCAGAATCTTGAAAAGGGGTGGATCGGAAGGGATCGGATCATCCCGGGACCACGCGCCCGGGATGCACATCGGAGGCAGCGACGCCGGGGCTCATCCACCTGCCCGCGGGCGGATTCCCCGCTCGCAACGACAGCGCGCATCGCGCGCTCCCAGCTTCGCCCCGGTGCACTCACCGGCCCGGGGCACGAGCTGTCGGCGAAGGCCGACATCACGTTTTCGGTGCCGCGAATTCATTCGCCGGGCGGGCTGGAACTCCGCCACGGTCCTGCCAGCCTCACCCCTGGCGCGGGCCCTCTGCCGTCTCCATCGTCCGGTAGATCTGCTCCACCATCTCCAGGTCGCGGCGCGCCAGCCCCAGTCCGAAGCGGGGCTCCGTGTTCTGCCGCACCGCATCCACGAAGTCGCGGAACATCCCCCGGTAGCCCACCAGGTCCGTGGCCGGCAGCAGCTTCATCCGCGTGCGGCGGCCGCGCACGCCCAGGAACAGGCCGTTGCTCTCAAAGGTGATCGCGCCCTCGGAGCCGTAGATGGACGACAGGCGCAGCCCCTTGAGCGGCGAGCCGATCTCCCACGAGTGGTACA
>DATING010001067.1:0-7421 GCA_035474555.1 Longimicrobium sp.
AGAATGGAAAAACGACTTGAACGCAGAGTTCGCAGAGTCGAAAAGAGAGTTCGCAGAGAAACGATCGATCCGTACTCTGCGAACTCCTTCTGTTCTCTGCGAACTCTGCGTTTCAGATCTTGGGCCGGAATGCACAAGAAACCCGGGGAATCGGTGTGATATCAGGCCGCTGTTTCCCCTGGAGCGGCAGGATGCCTGGACGGGGTGCCGCGACGACCGGCCCGTACCCTCACCGGGACGGGCAGCGCCCGCCACGCGAACCCGGGCAGCAGGGCGGATCAGCCCGGGGGGTGCGGCAGCCCGCGCGCGCAGGACTCCACCTCGTCCGCCCACCCGGCCCACCCGTGCGCGCGCGCGGTTTTCGCCGCGGCGGCCAGCTCGGCCCGCGCGCGCGCCAGCAGCCGCCCCCTGCAGGCGGGGGCGCGCACCGCCTGGGCAAGCGCCTCCCATGTCCCGGGGTCCGGCTCCTTCCCGGCGCGTCCCGCGTCGCGGAACGCCTCCCACCTGCGGCGCCCTTCCTCGTCCAGCGCCAGCCACACCGCCGTCTGCGCCCCGGCGCGGGCGTCCAGGTGCACGTCCTGCAGGTCGTCCACCAGCCGCCACGCCGCCGCGAAGTGCTCCACCGCCCCGGCCAGCGCCTTGCCCGCGGCGGGCCCGGCGAGCGCGCGCCCCAGCAGCCGGGGCACAAGCGTCCAGACGGCGACCTGCCGCCCGAAGCGGGCCAGGTAGCCGTCCAGGTTGGACACCGGCTCGGGGCGGTGCAGCGCGACCAGGTAGTCCCGCGCGTGCGCGTCCACCACCCCGGCCCGGGCCCCCGCGGCCGCGGCCAGCGTTCGCGCCTGCGCGGTGAAGCGCGCCCAGGCCAGCGTGCGCAGCTGAAGGCGAAGGAGGTCGGGGGCAAGCTGCCCGTCGGACAGGTGGTCGTCCCAGAGGTGCAGGAAAAGGGCGAGCGCGTGGGCCGTGCGGGCCGTACCGAGCACCTGCGCCGGGGGCGGAAGCGGGGCCGCGGCGGGTGCCCAGTGGAGGAACGACCACACGGGGACGTAAAAGAGGCCAAAGAAGCTGCCTCCGCCGGCGTAGCCTGCCAGCAGGGCGCGGGCCTCGGCGTCGAGCGGTGCGGGGAGCGCGGCCACGACTCCGTCCAACGCGTCGTCCAGCGCCCCGCGCAGCGACTGCACCCCGGGCGCGGCCTGCACGCGGCCAAGGTCGATGGCGGTAAACTCGGTGTGCACCCGGAGGAGCAGCGGGCTCTCGAACGCGTCGGCCACGGGTCAGTCCAGGAGATCGCGGCCGGGCGCCAGCACGCCCTGCGGGTCAGCCCACGCCTTGAGGGCGGCCAGGAGAGCGGCGCTCCCGGGGTCACGCGCCGGCGGGGTGTCAAGGTCCATCAGCCCCAGCCGGTAGGGGTACAGCCCCCGCCCGTCCAGCAGGCCGCGCAGCGCCGCGTGGCAGCGCGCGGCGCGCGCGTCGGCGCCGGGGTCCTGGCGGTCGTACAGCAGCGCCACCACCGCTTGCAGGCCGCGGGGGCCGGGCCGCAGCGCCAGGGTGGGCTCAAAGCCGTGCGCCTGCATCTCGTGCTCTACCGCGGCCAGCGCGCCGGCCGCCGCGGCACCCAGCATGGGGAGCACCGGGGTGAGCCACACCACCCCGCAGCCGTCGCGGTCAGGGTCCGGATCGGCCGGCATGGGCGCGCGCTTGCGCCAGTACGCGCTCCGTATCCCATCGTGCGACTCTGGCGCCTCCCATCCCGGTGTGGGCTCCTCGCAGTTCAAGCCGCCCGCGGCCGGGGCCAGCCGCTCCTCCAGCGCTCGCCGGCCAAGGGCCAGCTCGTCCTTGCTCTCGCCCCAGAGCGTGGCACAGCCCACCCACTGCGCCCCCCCGGCCCACGGCAAGGCGGATTGCACCCACGGCCGGGGGAGCGGCGCGGCGGCATCCACCTCGCCGTACGGGAACTGCCGGGTCTGCGCCAGGAACCGGTAGTCGTTCATCAGCTCCACCTGCACCCCCGAAGGCCGCCGCTGCAGCAACCCGCGCAATGCGTCGATCCCGGCGGCCAGCTCGGGCTCGCCGCGCAGCAGAAAGACGACGCGCTGGCGCCACGCGGGCGCGGGGTCCAGCCACAGCGTCATGCGGGTGACCACGCCCAGGCTGCCCTGCGCGAACAATCCCTGCAGCGACGGGCCGGGCCCGTCCGCGCGCGGCGGGGCCGCGGGTGCGCCGGGGAGCCCGGCAAAGCCGGTCCGCACCACCTGGCCGTTGGGGAGCACCGCCTCGCAGGCGCACACGCGCGCGGCCAGGTCGGCGTACGGTCCTTTTCCGAGCCCCCGCTCCAGCGCGTTGCCCACGACCGACGCGCCGGGCGAGGCTCCGGTGAGCGGTGGAAGAAGGCGCGACCCGCGCGCGCGCAGAAACTCCGCCAGCCGCGCGAAGGTCACGCCGGGCTCCACCGTCACGCACGCCAGCTCTTCGTGCACGTTCACCACGCGGTCCAGCCGGGCCAGCGAGAGCAGCGCGGATCCGTCGCGCGGCGGCACGCGGGACCCGTACCCCCAATTGCGCCCCGCGCTTACCGGGTACACGGGTACGCCCAGCCGGTGCGCGATGCCCAGGCACGCCGCCACCTGGTCCTGGTCGCCGGGCTGCAGCACGGCGCGCACGCGGGCCGTGGTCGCGAAGGTCGCCCGGCTGGCCCCCTCCAGCGCCTCCGCCGCGTCGCTCACCCACTCCGGCCCGATCGCCGTGCGCCACGCCGCCAGCGCGGCGCCGAACGCCTGGGACGCGGGAGCTGTGGGATCCATGGAAGTGGCGCGGGAATGGATTGGGACACGGAGTGGATCACCAGCCTACGCTCCCGCGAGGGCCGAAGTCAACCTCCACGGGGTCCGTGGACACGGAGATTGCTCGCGCTGCCGGCAGCCGCGCCGGCACGTCCGCGGTCCGCCCCGCGACTGCATGGGGCCGGCGCCGGAATCGTCCCGCGAGCTCGCCGCTTGGAATTCCCGCTGCTCCACCTGGGGGCATCCGCGCGGTGCGGTCGGTCGATCGATGCAACCTGTACCGCACCGGCATGCTTGGGCGACTGCACAGGACCCCAGGCGCACGCGCGGGCAGCGGCCCGGGAGCGAACGGATGGTTCACGGGACCGGCGCAGCCGCCCTCGATCTCCCTTCCCGCCGGTATTGACGAGGCGGCGCCGGTGCGGTAAACAAGGATCATCCGCCGGAACGCATCCGCCCCGCCGCCCCGCATCCCCCCCGCCATGTCCCTCCGCGCCGCGCCTGCCCGCACGGGCACCCTGCACCTGGACGAGCTGACGGCCATCGAGCACCACGTGGGCTTCGGCGAGCTGGGGCTGCGCGGCAGGCTGGGCTACGAGGACAAGCCGGTGATGGTGCAGGGCCGCCCCTGGCCGCGCGCCATCAGCACCCACCCGCCCGCGCGCGTGCGCTATGCGCTGGACGGCGGCTGGCGCGGCTTCCGCTGCCGCGTGGCCCTGAACGGCGACGTGCCCGCCGGGCGCTCGCACGCGGACTTCGAGGTGCTGGCGGACGGGCGCCGCGTGGCGCAGGTGTGCGGCGTGGTGGCGGGGGCGGCCCCGCGCATGCTGGTCGCGGACGTGACGGGCGCGCGCACGCTGGAGCTGGTGGCGACGACCACGCGCTGGGAGTTCGCCCACGCCGTGTGGCTGGACCCCGTGCTGGACGCGGGCGCCGTCGCCGCGGAGACGCGCCTGGCGGACTGCCTGAACCGCGTGGAGGTCACGCTCCCCGCGGAGCCCATCGTGGCGGACCGGTGCATCGCCACGGTGGTCTCGCCGGGGTTCGAGGCGCACCTGGACGACATGCTGGGCTCCCTGGCCGCGTACGGCGGCTGCCCGGACGCGCGCGTGGTCGTCTTCTCGGTGGACGGGGGCGCGGAGTGCCTGCGCGTGGCCGCCCGCCACGGCGCCACGGTGGTGGAGTGCCGCCGCCGCGCGCGGGTCAATCCCACCGTCAAGAGCGTGCTCTACTCCGCCGCGCGGGTGATCGAGGCGAAGTCGTTCGTCTGCCTGGACGCGGACATGCTGGTGCTGGACGACCTGCGCTCCCTCTTCGCCGCTCTGGACGCCTGCCCGCCGGGGACGCTGCTGGCGGCGCGGGAGGGCGGCGGATGGCACGGCAGCTCCCTGGCGGACGTGGTGGTGTCGGCCTATCGCGGCCGGCCCGGCGACCTGGCGCGGGTGATGGGGAGCGAGCACGGCGAGGGCGCCTATCCGCTCATCGTGAACGACGGGATCTTCGCGGGGACGCGCGAGGCGCTGCTGGCCCTGGACGGCTGCATCCGCGGCTGGGCGGGCGCGCCCGGGTGGGTGGACGAGCGGCGCGACGTGTGGTGGCGCAACCAGGCCGTCTTCAACCTGGCGCTGGCGCACCTGCGCTGCGGCGCGGAGCTGGACCCCGCGTGGAACGTGCAGCTTCACGTGCACGACGTGGAGCCGGCGTGGGAGGACGGCCGGCTGGTGGCGCGGTGGAACGGGCGGCGGGCCCGGCTGCTGCACTTCAGCGGCAGCGGCCGGCGCAAGTGCCCGGCGTGGCGCGGGCTGTTTGCCGCGGCGCAGCCCCTGGCCGCGCCGGCGGGCGGCGACGGGTACGCGCACTTCCTGCGCGCCCTTCGCGGCTGGGTGGGACGCCATGGGCGCGACACCCTGGCGTGGTCGTTCTACGGCACCCCGGATGGGGGCTCGGCGCAGGTGGCGGACGGGGAGGTGTTCCCGCTCTTTGCCCTGCTGCACTACCTGGTGCGGGCCAACGGCTGCGCGCGGGTGCTGGAGACGGGAACGGCGCGCGGCGTGTCGGCCGCGTGCATGGCCACGGCCGTGGCGCACCGGCCCGGCGCGGCCGTGGTGACGCTGGACGTGGCGGAGGCGGCGGAGCGCGCGACGCTCTGGGCGGCGCTCCCGGAGGCGGCGCGCGGCTGCATCGAAGAGCGGCGGGGCGACTCGCTGGCGCTCATGGATGCGGCCCTGGCCCGCGGCGAGCGCTACGACGCGGCGCTGCTGGACTCCATGCACGACGAGGCGCACGTCTACGCGGAGTTTGGCCGGGCGGCGCGGCTGGTGTGCCCCGGCGGGCTCATCCTGGTGCACGATCCCCTGCTGCCCGGCGGAACGGTGGAGGGCGCCCTGCGGCGCATCGAGGCCGATGGGTACGGCGTCACGCGGCTGTGGACGGCGGAGGGCGGGGTGCGCGAAGACGCAGGGCTGGGGCTGGCCATCGTGGAGAACCGCCGCCGCGCGGGGGCGTGACCGTGCGCGTCTGCGTGGGCGTTCACGCGCACGCGGAGCCGGCGCGCTTTCGCGCCACGCTGGAGAGCGTGCGGCTGCACGCGCCCGCGTCCGTGGAGGTCGCCGTCATCCCGGACCATCCGGACCCCGTGACGGCGGCGGCGATCGGGGCCGCGGCGGGGGTCCGCCGGCTTCCGGTGCCGTCCGCCGCCGGCGGCGCGGGTGCGCTGAACGTGCTGCTGGGCGCGACGGACGCGGACGTGTGCGTGCTGCTGGAGAGCGGCTGCCTGCCCGGCCCCGGCTGGCTGGACCACCTGCTGGCCGGCTTGGCGGCGGACCCGCGGAACGGCCTGGCGGGCCCCTCCACCAACCGCTCGTGGAACGAGCAGGCCCAGGCGCCCGGCTGCCCGGGCACGCCGGCGGCCGTCGCGTCCGCGGCGGCGCGGCTGGCCGCGCGCGCGGGCGAGGCGGTGGGCCTGGCGCCGCTGTACTCGCTCGCGGACTTTTGCTACGCGGTGCGGCGGGAGGTGTGGGAGGACTTGGGCGCGGCGGACGAGGGGTTCGGGGCGGGGCCGTGCTGGGAGATGGAGTACAGCGCGCGGGCCGCCCGGGCGGGGTGGCGCGGCGTGTGGGTGCCCGCGGCGTTCGTGTGGCGCGCGCCGTTCACCGCGCGCCGCGCCCGCGACGAGCGCCGGCTGATGGAGGCCAGCCGCCGGCGCTACCAGGACCGGCTCTGCGCGCTGCGCCTGCGCGGCGAGCGCACGGAGTACGAATCGCACTGCCGCGGCGACGCGTGCGAGCACTTCGCCCCGTCCGGGCTCATCCAGCTTCACATCGCCCCCGCGCCCGTCCCCCCTGTCGACGACGACGTGGACGCGGCCCCCGCGGCGGAAATCATCCCGCCCGCATCTGCCCCATCCGCCGCATCCACCGCGGACGAACCGGTCGTATCCGCCGTATCCGCCGTATCCGCCGTATCCGCCACGGACGAACCGGTCGCATCCACCGTATCCGCCGCATCTGCCGCATCGGTGGGATCGGTCGCGGGCGAACCGGCGGATGCGCGGAATTCGGCCGTCGTCCATCCGCCGTCCTCGTCCGCGAATCCGGCCGTCCCTCATCCACCGTCCTCATCCGCGAATCCGGCCGAGGACGGGCGCGCGGAAGGACGGATCGCGCTGCCGACCCCCATCCACCGCGGCCCGGGAGTCCGGGGAGGGGACGGCGGGGCGGGGGAATCCGCATCGCCCGCCGTCGCCGTCCCGGGGGAGGGGGGCGACGGGCCGCTGGTGACGTGCGTGATGCCGACGCGGGGTCGGCCGGAGCTCGCCCTGCGCGCCATCCGCTACTTCCAGGCGCAGGACTGGCCCCGCCGAGAGCTGGTGATCGTGGATGACGAGGGCGGCGCGCTGGGCGAGCGGCTGCCGGAGGACGGGCGCATCCGCTACGCCACGATGCCGGCCGGCACGTCCATCGGCGCCAAGCGCAACCGGGCCGTGGAGATGGCCCGCGGCGCCATCGTCGCGCACTGGGACGACGACGACTGGTACGCGCCCGGCCGGTTGACGGCGCAGGCGGAGCCGATCGCGGCGGGGCGCGCGGACGTCACCGGGCTGCGCGGGGACGTCTTCCTGGACCTGGACCGGTGGGAGTTCTGGACGTGCACGCCCGCGCTGCACCGCCGCCTGTTCGTCCACGACGTGCACGGCGGCACGCTGGCGTTCCGGCGCTCCCTGTGGGGCGGGCGGACGATCTATCCCGCCGCGTCGCTGGCGGAGGACGCGGCGTTCCTGCGCCTGGCCGTGCGGGGCGGTGCGCGGCTGCTGCGCGTGGACACGCCGGGGCTGTTCGTGTACCTGCGCCACGGCGGCAACGCGTGGCGGTTCGCCTGCGGGCGGCACGTGGACCCGCGCGGGTGGGTGCGCATTCCCGAGCCGCCGCACCTGGCCGCGGACCGCGGCTTTTACCGCGCGCGCTCCGCCGCGGCGGGGGAGGTGTCCGCCGCGGGGCCGCTCGTCTCGTGCGTGATGCCGACGGCCGACCGCCGCGCGTACGTCGCGCAAGCCCTGCGTTATTTTCAGCGTCAGGACTACCCGAACCTTGAGCTGCTCGTCGTGGACGACGGCGACGACGCGGTCGCCGACTGCCTGCCGCAAGA
>DATING010001068.1:0-4364 GCA_035474555.1 Longimicrobium sp.
CGCCAGCGGCTGGAGACGCGCTACGCGGGCGCCGCGCGGATGGACGTGCGGACGGCGCCGGGCGAGGGGTTCGCCGTGTGCGTGCGGTTGCCCGTGGCCGCGGGGGTGGAAGAGGCGGCGGAGGAGGAGCGATGGTCGTTCGCGCGCTGATCGCGGAGGACGAGCCGCTGGCCCGCCGCACCCTGCGCGAGTTCGCGGGCGAGCTGGAGTGGATGCAGGTGATCGGCGAGGCGGCGGACGGGGCCGAGGCGGTGCGGATGATCGACGCGCTGGCGCCGGACCTCGTCTTTCTGGACGTGCAGATGCCGGAGCTTTCCGGGCTGGAGGTGCTGCGCCGCATTCGCCACGATCCCGAGGTGGTCTTCACCACGGCGCACGATGGGTACGCCGTGGCGGCCTTCGAGCTGGAGGCGCTGGACTATCTGCTCAAGCCGTTCGGGCGGGAGCGGTTCCGCGCGGCGGCGGAGCGCGTGCGCAGGCGCCTGGCCGCCACCGCGCCCGGGCCGCCACGCACGCGCGAGCGGGCGGCGGCGCTGGACGGGACGGGGCCGCTGGAGCGCCTCTTCGTCCGCCACCGCGACCGTGTCGTCCCCGTGCGGGTGGAGGAGATCGCGCGGCTGGAGGCGGCGGACGACTACGTGACCGTCCACGCCGGCGGGCAGCAGTACCTGGTGAGCCTCGCGCTGGCGGACCTGGAGCGGCGGCTGGATCCCGCCCGCTTTCGGCGCGTGCACCGGTCGCACATCGTGAACCTGGACCACGTCGTCTCCCTGCGCCCGTACGACGACGCCCGCCGCTTCGTCATCACCCTTCGCGACGGCGCCGAGGTGCTCGCCAGCCGCGCCGGCTCGCTGGAGCTACGCGAACTCATTGCCTGAGCGTTCGCCGCCCGTACGCCCGCCGTTCACCGCCCCCTCCGCCCGTTCGCCGCACGCATGGCCCGCCCGGCGGATCGGCGGTGATCCCGCACCAACCCCAGCGCATCTTGTCCCATCAGAAGCAGCGGACGAGGCACCCCGCCCGTCTCCATCTTCCGAACGGGAGCTCTCGATGCATTTCCGCGATCCATCGCCGCACGTCCGTCCACCCGCTCCGCGACGTGGAGGGATGCGCATCCTCCACCACCTCCCGGCCCTGCTGCTGCTCGCGGGGTGCGCCGCGCAATCCGCACCCGCGCCCGTGCCGGACGGGGCGCAGGCCTACGCGCTGGAGAACGGCGCCTGGTGGAACGGCGAGCGCTTCGAGCCGCGGACGATGTACGTCGCGGGCGGCGTCTTCAGCGCGCGGAAGCCGGCCCGGGTGGACAGCGTGGTGAACCTGGCGGGCGGATTCGTGGTGCCGCCGTTCGGGGACGCGCACGCGCACCACTTCGAGTCCATGGCCATGGCCCAGCGCGTGGGGCCCATGTACCTGCGCGACGGCATCTTCTACGGGATGTCGCTCACCAACTGGATGGACCGCGCGGCGGTGATGCCCTACTGGGCGCGCACGGAGACCATGGACATCGCGTGGTCGGACGCGGGGATCACGGGGCCGCACGGGCACCCCATCCTCATCTACGAGACGCTCGCGCGCGGACGATACCACTTCAACGCGGACTCGCTGCGCCCGTGGACGGACCGGCGGGCGGAGGGGCGCGCGTACTTCATCATCCGCTCGGAGGCGGAGCTGGACGAGGCATGGCCGCGCATCGTGTCCGGCCGGCCGGACGTCATCAAGACGTACCTGGTGAACAGCGAGCGCCACGCCGAGCTCTCGCGCGACACCAGCCGGCTGGGGCACGTGGGCCTGGATCCCGCGCTGCTCCCCGCCGTCGTCCGCCGCGCGCATGCGGACGGGCTGCGGGTCGCGGCGCACGTGGAGACGGCGGCGGACTTCCGCACGGCGGTGGACGCGGGCGTGGACATGCTGGCGCACCTGCCCGGCTATCACCTTCCCGCCGGGGAAGATGCCGGGATCCGGCGGTTGACGGACGCGGACGCACAGCGGGCGGCACGGGCCGGGCTCGTCGTGATCGCCGGGCCGCTGCGGGGGATCGTAGGATACACATCGCCCGACACGGCCAGCGTCCGGGCCACGCGCGAGCTGCAGATCCACAACCTCGCGACGCTGCACCGCGCCGGCGTGCGCGTGGCCATCGGGTCCGACACGCACGGGCAGGATGCCGTGCCGGAGGCGGCGTACACGGCCGGCCTGGGCGTGTTCACCCCCGCGGAGATGCTGCGGATGTGGAGCGAGACCACGCCGCGCCTCATCTTTCCCAAGCGGCGCATCGGGCGGCTGGAGGCGGGATACGAAGCGAGCCTGCTCGTGCTCGGCTGCGATCCGCTCGCGCGCTGGGAGTGCACCGGCGACGTGCGGATGCGCATCAAGGAAGGCCAGCGCCTCGACGTTCCCCCCGCGCCCGCCGCGAACTGAGACGAACTGAAGGCTTTGTTTTCCTGAGGGAGCGCCCGCGCAGACCCTGCCCGTTTACCGTTCCGTGGGCGCGACCGAAGGATCTACTGCGGAAGGCCAAGACCTCAGCTACGGGCCGGATTTTTCGCATGGCACGGTAGATCCTTCGGTCGGCGCCATGGTTCTTCGATCGGCGGGGGCCCGGCGGCGCCTCCTCAGGAAAACAACGCCGATTCTCGGGTCCGGGGCTGAAGGATGAGGCGTGCATCCTCTCCTCCGCGTCCTCCGCGTCCTCCGCGTGAACCCCCGCTGTTTTCGGGAGATGAGACGGGTGGATGCAGGATTGAAGGGGTCCGGCGCGAGGCCGGACCCCTTCGCGCGCAGCGTCCGGCGCGTAGATTGCCGCGTCCGGAGCACGCCGCGCGACCGAACCAGCAGCCAGAGCCATGCAGCCGCCATCCACGCCCGAGCTTCCCCACCGCTGGACGGAGCACACCGTGCAGCCGGACGAGGTGGGCCGCCGCGTCCAGGACATCCTCACCGGGCCCATGGGCGTGAGCCGCCGCATGATCCAGAAGCTCACGCGCGCCAAGGGCCTGCGCCACAACCGCAAGCCCGCGTGGCTGGCCGCCAAGGTGCGCGCCGGCGACGTCATCGCCGCACGGCTGGCCATGGGCGAGGCGGCGGGGCTGGAGCCGGTGGAGATGGAGCTCGCCATCGTGCACGAGGACGCGGAGATGCTCGTCATCGACAAGCCGCCGTTCCTGCTCGTGCATCCCACGGCGCCGGAGCAGGACCGCACGCTCGCGCACGGCGTGGCGTGGCACATCCGGCAGCAGGGATTGCACGCGGCCGTGCATCCCGTGCACCGCATCGACCGCGACACGTCGGGGCTGGTGCTGTTCGCCAAGACGGGGCACGCGCACCACCGGCTGGACGTGCAGCTCCGCGCGGGCGAGATCCGCCGCGAATACCTGGCACTCGTGGATGGCGTGATGGCGGACGACCGAGGCACCATCGACGCGCCCATTGCTCGGGACCCGCGCAATCCCAGCCTGCGGGCCGTCCGCGAGGGTGGCGAGGCGGCGCTGACGCGCTACGCGGTGGTGGAGCGCTTTCCCGCGGCCACGCTGGTGCGGCTGGAGCTGGAGACGGGGCGCACGCACCAGATCCGCGTGCACATGCGGCACGCCGGCCACCCCGTGCTGGGCGACCGGCAGTACGGGCGAAAGGGGTTGGATACGATCAAACGCCAGGCACTCCACGCGGAGCGGCTGGCGTTCGTGCATCCTTCTTCCGGCGAGCCCATCGAGCTGCGGGCTCCCCTCGCGCCCGACATGCAGGACGCGGTGGATCAACTGAGAGGCGCCTGACGGACGCAGGCTCAGGGATCCAGGCCGTACCGCGCCCGGACTTCCTCCACGGGTGTCGTCCGGCCGGCCTCGCTGTCGGCGATCCCTCTTTCGATCTGGGCACGGACCTCCGCGATCCGATCATCCCGATCGGGATTCTGCGCGGCGTCCTCTCCGGAGTCTGGTTGCGGCATCACGGCTCCACCTCCGCTTCCGTCGCGGGCTCCTCGGCGTTCTCCGCGGCCCAGTCCTTCCCGAGGACCACCGTCACGTCCACGTAGACGTTCGAATCCGGCCGGGCGTAGACGCGGGGGATCTGCACGGCGTCGGCGACGGAGCGGGCGACCTCCATCCGTCCCACGCGGTCCAGCACCAGCGAGCTGTCCGGCGCGAAGCCCGGCGCGTTGCCGTAGCTGACGACGTCGTATCCCCCGTCGCGCAGCACCTCCGTCCCCCGCCGCGCCAGCCCCGGCACACCGGACGCGTTCAGCACCTCCACGCGCACCCGCCCCGCGGGCCGCGGCACCGGGCTCCGCCCCGGCGAGCGAGCGGAATCCGCCGCGGCCACGTCCTCCGCGCCGCCGCCCCGCCTCCCCATCAGCCCCGCCGCCAGCG
>DATING010001069.1:0-2030 GCA_035474555.1 Longimicrobium sp.
GCTGGTCTGGAGCGAGCAGCCCACGCCCCAGCCGCGTGGCGAGGAGGTGCTGCTGCGGACGGTGGCGTGCGGCGTGTGCCACAGCGACCTGCACCTGTGGGAGGGCTACTACGGCGACGGGGACGCGCGCAGCTACGTCAGGGACCGCGGCGTGCGCCTGCCCATCACCATGGGCCACGAGATCGTGGGCCGCGTGGTGGCGGCGGGCCCCGACGCGGCCGGCGTGGCCCCGGGCGACGTGCGGCTGGTGTATCCGTGGATCGGATGCGGCACCTGCCGGCACTGCCGCGCGGACCGCTCCAACAGCTGCTCCGCCATGCGCTCGCTGGGCTTCCTGGCGAACGGCGGGTACGCGGACCACGTGCTCGTCCCCGACGCGCGCTACCTGCTGGACGTGGGGACCCTGCACCCGGAGGAGGCGGCCTCCTACGCCTGCGCGGGGCTCACGGCGTACAGCGCGCTCCGCAAGGCGCTGCCGCTGGATGCCGACGAGGACCTGGTGATGATCGGCGCGGGCGGCGTGGGCTTGATGGCCGCGCAGATCGTGCGGGCCATGACGGACGCGCGCGTCACCTTCGTGGACCTGGACCCGCGCAAGCTGGACGCGGCGCGCGAGTTCGGCGACTTCGACGTGCTGGACGGCTCCCGGACGGACGTGCGCGAGGCGCTGCTCGCGCGCACCGAGGGACGCGGCGTGGCGGCGGTGATCGACTTCGTCGGATCGACGCAGACGGCGTCCATGGGACAGGCCCTGCTTGCGAAGAACGGCACCCTGATCATCGTGGGCCTGTTCGGCGGGGAGATGAGGGTGCCCACGCACTTCTTTCCCCTGCGCAACGCCACCATCCGCGGCTCGTACACGGGGAGCCTGGAGGAGCTGCGCGAGCTGCTGACGCTGGTGCGCGAGCACGGCGTGCGCCCGCTCCCCGTGGCCTGCCATCCCGTGGACGCGGTGCCGCACATCCTGGAAGAGATGCGGCAGGGGCGGGTCATCGGCCGCGCCGTGGTGGTGCCGGGCGCGGGGCCCGCGTGAGCCGCCGGCCGCCCGCCGCGCGCGGCGAGTTCGCGCACTTCCTGGCGCTGCCCACCCGCTGGATGGACAACGACGCGTACGGCCACGTGAACAACGTGGTCTACTACTCGTTCTTCGATACCGCCGTCAACCGTTTTCTCATCGACCGCGGCGTGCTGCGCATCGATGCCAGACCGGTGATCGGGCTGGTGGTGGAGACGGGGTGCCGCTACCACCGCCCGCTGGCGTTCCCGGACACGGTGGAAGTCGGGGTCCGCGTGGCGCACCTGGGCACCAGCAGCGTCCGCTACGAGCTCGGCATCTTTCGCCACGGCGACGACACCGCCGCCGCCGAAGGCCATTTCGTGCACGTGTACGTGGATCGCGACACCCGCACGCCCACCCCGCTCCCCGTGGAAATGCGTGCGGCCCTCGCCACGATCCACCGCCCGCCGCCTAGCGAGAGCTGACGGCCCGCGCGTTCCGGGTAGACGAAGGCGGGCGTGCCATCACCGGCACGCCCGCCTTGCTGTGCGCTCAGTCCGCGCCCTGGACGCGCCGCTTCGGGACCTCGGCCGGATCCTCGCCAGGGAGCGGAAGGTCGAAGGGCGAGACGAGCCGCACCTGCTCGTTTTCCCAGATCGCCATGGGCAGGTTGGCCTCACGATGCAGCCGGATCGCATCGGCAAACCCGTCGCGCACGGCGCGGTCCATCCTCGCGCCGTCGTCGGCTTCTGGAACCTGCGTCTCTTCAGCGGTCATCGTGTCCTCCGGGTTGAAACCCCGCAGCCTGGGCCTGCAGCCTTCGCCAGGCAATCACATCGTGAATCTCCTGTACGATATCTCCAGCGCCGATCGCGATCAACGGCAGATCTCCCGTAGCAGAAGGCAGCCGGGCATCGTAGACGCGCCAGAGCGGTACGATTCGGCGATATACACGCTCGAAGTTGTGGATGGCGCGGCCAAACCGGCGTCGCACGTCCTCGTCTGGTACGAAGTGCCCGCCGAGACGGACCCT
>DATING010001070.1:0-3334 GCA_035474555.1 Longimicrobium sp.
GGTCCGGCGGATACGGGGTATAAGCGAATCGCGGCCTCGACGCAGCGAATGAATTCGCGGCTACAACGTCACGCTGTCCGCCTCCGCGGACAATCCGTCACGAGCGAGGCGTGTGCACCGAAGCGGCGTGGTGGGCAGGAGCCGGCAGTCCGCGCAGGCGGACTTCGTGTGTTTGTTGCAGCGAATTCATTCGCCCGGCGCGAGCTGGACGATTCGGCAAACAGATAGGATGATGATGAAATCGATCTCCATTCTCGTATTGGCCCTGCTGCTGGCCGCCGCCGTACGTCCGGTGGCCGCGCAGGTCTCGCACCTTCCCGCGTCGCTCCACGTGCTCCCGGCCAGCCTGATGCCCGCCGCTGGCGCGGCCCCGAATGAATCCATCACCCTCGAGCGGCGGCGACGCGACCACGCATCGGGAGCCCTGGTCGGCGCGTTGATCGGGGCGGGAGCGGGGGTGTTGGTGGCCAACCTCATCGTATGCACAGCCGAGGGCGGAGAAGCAAACGCCGAGGGAATCTGCAAGGCCATGGGTGTTGGGTTGGGGACGATCGTGGGCGCACTCGTGGGCGGGATCATCGGAGTCCCCGTGCGAGAGTATTCGGCAGGCAGGTAGATGATGATGCGATCGATCGCGATTCTCGGACTGGTGCTGCTGATCGGCGGCGGGGCGCTGGCGGAGGGCGACGCGGCGTTCCGGCGCGGCGACTTCCGGCGCGCGGCGGATGCGTACGGCCGCGCGTTGGCCGCCGGCGATTCGTCCGCGACGGTGCGCTACAACCTGGGCACCACGCTCCTGCGCCTGAACCGCCACGACGAGGCCCGCCCGCACCTGGAGGCCGCCGCCCGCCTCCGCGCACGCGCCGGGCTCCCCGTCCGCGCGGAGTACAACGCCGGCAACGCGGACCTCGCGCCCGTCGCGGGCAAGCGCGTCCCGCAGGAGCAGACGCGCGAGCGGCTGATGCGCTCCATCGCCCGCTACCGCCGCGCGCTGACCCTCGATCCCGCGGATGCGGACGCCAAGTGGAACCTGGAACTCGCCCAGCGTCTGCTGCGCCAGCAGTCCGGTGGCGGCGGGGGCGAGGACGAAAAGGAGAACGAGCAGCCGAAGGGCGGGGAAGGCCAGGGTCCGCCGTCGCCCACCAGCCCGCAGCCCAAACCCGGCGAGGGATCGCAGGGCAACAACCAGCCGATGTCCCGCGCCCAGGCCGAGCGCATCCTAGCCGGTGCCGAGGCGCGCGAGCAGGACATCCAGCGCCAGCAGCTCAAGCGCGACCAGTCCCGCATCCACGGCATCCGCGACTGGTGACCTGATCTGCCCGCGAGATGCATCCAACCGGGCGCTTGCTTTCCTGAGAGAGGCGCCCGGCGAGTCCATCCCGTGCCGGAATCTTGTTGCGCCGGCCGAAGGATCTACGGTCCCGTGCTCGACAGAAGCGATCGCGAGCCGATCCTGTCCCCGACGAGTTTCTTGAGCGAGCGGAGGGGCGGCCGCCGGGACGCCGCCATGCCGCCCGGCTCCCCGCCTCCGATCACAGCCCGAAGCGCATCAGTACCATGCAGACGAGGATCGCCGCCAATCCGCCGAGGTTGATGGCGCTGCTGCGCCGCAGGTACGCCGCCGCGCCGGGCTGAAAGCGGTCGCCGTCCCACACGCGAGCCTCCATCTCCTTCCGTGTGGCGCCCGCGTATCCCATCAGGAAGAACGTCAGCAGCAGCGCCGCGGCGAACGTCCACCCGTACGCCGTGCCGAACAGCACGTCCAGCGACCGCACCGGCCCCAGCACCGTCCCGCGCACGATCCCCAGCACCAGCACGAGCATCCCCGCCGGCCCCATCACCCGCATCGCCGGCTGGGCCATGGCGTCGCTGAGCGCCTTTGCCTCGGATGCGGGGCGGCGGAGCAGGGCGGGCCAGATCACCGCCGCCGTGAACACGTGCCCGCCAAACCACACGATCCCGCCCAGCACGTGCAGCCAGTGCACCGCGATGGTCAACTCCCGCATCTCGTCCTCGCCGGTATGTGTGCTAAAAGCATGTGATTGATGAAAGCATATTCTTGCCGCTGTCCGGTGTCAACCGGTAGCTTCGGAGATCATGAGCAAACGACAGCGAGAGAGCGTTCCGGAATCGGATGAGGCGCTGGCGGCCGTGGAGCGCGCCTTCGTGCGGCTGCGGCGCGACATGACGCGGCGCAACCTGGGCGCGCGGATGGTTCGCGAGTTGGGCGGCGATGTCGACCTGGCCCACCTGGGCGTGGTGGATGCCGTGGAGGAGGGCCCCGGCGCGGCCGATGGCGTGGTGACGGTGGGGATGGTGGGCGAGCGGCTGGGCATCGATCCGTCGCGGGCCAGCCGCGTGGTGAGCTCCGCCCTCCAGGCCGGCTACGTGGAGCGCGTGGCCTCGCAGTCCGACGGCCGCCGCGTGGGGCTGCGCCTGACGGACACCGGCCGCGCCCTCGCCGAATCCGCGCATCGCATCCGCCAGCGTTCGTTCGCCGAGGCAATGGATGGCTGGACGGACGACGAGCGCCTTACCTTCGCCCGCCTGCTCACCCGTTTCGTGGACGGGGAGTAGCGAGGGGTCGAACTCCAGCCGAGCGAATGAATTCGCCGCAACAACGACACGAAGTCCGCCTGCGCGGACTGCACGGGCGGGTGCCGTGGCGGTGTAGCGGATCGGTGCCCGGGCGAGCCGGTGTCGTAACGCGGTTGAAGCCCTGTTCGCAAGCGCGTCGCGCGAGACAGGGCTTATCGCTTTCCCAGCGGCGGGTTACCCGCTCAGGCTGGCGTTCGGCTTTACTGCACAGGCGAGGGCAGATGATTCCCCGGTTGCCGGAATGCTGCTCGAATGGGAGCAGCCGGCGCGATGGTCGCCATGCAGGCACGGTGTCATCCGACCAGAAATTCTGCCAGGGAAGGCACATTCACCGCGCAGTGACCGCCGTAGTTCGGCTGCCACACGGTTTGCACGCCGCGCTGCCGGGTCATGCTGGCCAGCCGCTGTGTGCCTTCGTAGTTGCCGTAGGCGTCGTACAGACCGCAGGAGAGATACAGCGCCGGATAGCCCGGCGCCGCCCGCTCGGCCAGAGCCAGCGGCGAGACGCGGCTCCATTCGCCGTCATCCGCAGCGTACTCCCTTGCCAGGAGCCAGATCCCCAGAATGATCTTGGGGTTCGCGCCGGTGCGCTCCGCCGCTGCCCTGATCGTGGACAGGGATGCGAAGGGCGAAACTGAATATACCCCTGGGCACAGCGCTGCCACCTTGGCGAACCTGGACGGATAGGAGAGGCCCGCAACAAGCACATTGAGCCCCCCCATCGATTCACCCAGCA
>DATING010001071.1:0-10000 GCA_035474555.1 Longimicrobium sp.
GGCGGATTTGTCTCGGGTTGGAGGCGGAGGCGCGATCTTCCACCCATCGCGGCGGAGCTGCTCCATCAGCTCCACCTGCCTGGCGAAATACTTGTCCAGATCGCGGTCGCACTCGTCCCAGATCCGCTGGCGAACTTCGTACAGTTCGTCGAGCACCTCGTCGACTGCAGTTCTCGGCTCGCTCATCCGTCCCTCCTGAGAAGATCCCGCGGAGTCACCAGCTTGGGCACGTGCAGCCCCGAACGAGTCAGGCGGCAGATTTGTCCTGCGCGTCGCGCGGGGGGGCCTCGACCCAGCCCTCGCGGAGCAACTGCTGGTGGTACTCCTGGAGATAGGCGACCATCTTCGCGGGATCGTTGTCGAACCGCGACCAAAGCTGGCGCCGGATCTCGCGCACCTCTTCTACCGCGTCATCGGCGGCATTCCAATCGTCCGTCATGCTTCCCCCGAGCATACGCGCGAACACGCCAGCCGATTAGGCGGCGGATATTCCCTTGCGCGCGGCCTTGTCGTCGCTGACGAGGCGATCCGCGAACTGCTTCTGGTATTCCATGTAGTGCTCGACGATCCTGACCGGATCATCGTCGAACTGGGCGGAGATCCTGCGCCGGATCTCACGCATCTCTTCGACGACATCATCCGCTTCAGTCCAGGGCTCTGTCATTCGCTGTTCCTGAAGATCCCGGGGTCACCAGCTTGGGCACATGCAGCCCGAATGGTCAGGTGGCGGATTTTCCTGCGGGCTCGCGCGGCGCCACGAACTTCCATCCGTCGCGGCGCAACTGCTCCTGGAATTCCATCAGCGTGGCGATGTACGTGTCCTTATCACGGCCGCACTCGTCCCAGATTCGCTGGCGAGCTTCGTCGAGCTCGTCCAGGAGCGGATCATCCTCAGAGCGCTTCTTCATCGCCGCCTCCCAGTAGAGCACGCGGTGTCAGTGGTTCGGAAATACCGCAGGCGGTTCAGGCGGTTGATCTTTCGGCGGGCTCGCGCGGAGCCGCGAACTTCCACCCGTCGCGGCGGAGCTGTTCCTGGCCCTCAATCAGCATGGCGAAGTACTGGTCCTCATCTTCGCCGCACTCCTCCCAGATTCGGCGGCGTACCTCGTCCAGCTCTTGGAGGAGCGAATCGCTCTCATGCTCTTGGTTCATCGTCCTCTACTCCCAGAAGGAGGCGCGGTGTCGTCAACTCGGGCACGGCCAGCCCCAGTTGCGTGTTCAACCGGCGAATACGGTCGAATTTGTTGACGTTGGCCAGGTGGCGGTAGTTCCACGTGACCAACGCGTCGCAGTGGTAGTGCGAAGCAAGGGCCAGATGCATCGCATCCGAGAGTGGCTTGGCCGGCATCAACTTGTGCCGCACGTACGTCTGCGCCGTTTCGCGAACGGCGGGGGTGACATCCAGCAGCTCCAGGTCACGAAGCAGCGCAAGCCGCGCGGATACGTGACGGGACTTTCCCCCAAGGAGCTCACGATAGACGATGAAGCTCGTCACGAGCTCGTACCCGGCACTCGCGAGATGCCACCAGCGTCGCGTCCACTCCCGCTGCGCCATCATGTCCGCGCCGGTACGGCCGGTATAGTACGCGCTCGGGATCGTCGTCTCCACGTAGACGCGGGGCCGGGGCATGTCCACGGGCGATCACCGGGCCCACGGATCGCGCAGGGGTTCGGCGCCGAGGTCCGCGCGTGCGGACGCGATGTCCGCCGCGAACGCCTCCGCCTCAGCGTCGCTCAGCCGCGGCATCGCGGCGAACAGCTCCGGCAGATCCTCGATCCGCACCCCTCCGCGCACCGGCGCCAGCACCGCGACCGGATGGCCCCCACGCGTGATGGTGAAGGACTCCCCGGCATGCTCGGCACGCCGCAGGTACTCGGCAACGTTCGCGGCGAACTCGTCGGTCCCCACCCGATACGCACTCATCTTTCCCCTCCGCCTCCCTGGTCGCTTCGTGTACTTCTCGGCGAGGCAAGCCTAACAGCGCCGCCGGCCCTGCGAGAAGCCCCCGTGCGAACACGGCCACCAGCGGCACAGGTCCGTTTTCCAGGCATCGCACGGAAAACGTGGGTTCGAGGCCGCGGGGGCGATCCTTTTGGCGCACGTGGGGTATGGAGGCGCAGAACCGGACGGCGGGACTCCGCGAGCCCCGCCGTCTTCCTTTTTGCCGCGCCCTGAACGGGCGTGGTCTCCAGTACCTCGAAAGAATGTCCTTCGAACCGCTCGGGCTCGCGCCCGCCCTGCTTCGCGCCGTCACGGAGCTCGGATACACCAAGGCTACTCCCATCCAGGAACAGTCCATCCCGTCGGCCCTCCAGGGGCGTGACGTGCTGGCCTGCGCCATGACGGGCAGCGGCAAGACGGCCGCGTTCGCGCTTCCCATCCTGCAGCGCCTGGCCGACAAGCCCCGCGGAACCACGCGTGCCCTGGTGCTGAGCCCCACGCGCGAGCTGGCGGCGCAGATCCACGAGCAGTTCGTGGCGCTGGGCAAGCACATCGGCGTGCGCTCCGCGTCGGTGTTCGGCGGTGTGGGGATGAAGCCGCAGGAAGACGCCTTTCGCCGGGGCGTGGACGTGATCATCGCCACGCCGGGGCGGCTGCTGGACCACCTGCAGCACGACTACGCCAGCCTGCGCAACGTGGAGATCCTCGTCCTGGACGAGGCCGACCGCATGCTGGACATGGGCTTTCTCCCGGACATCCGCCGGATCCTGAAGCACGTGCCCGCCCAGCGGCAGACGCTGTTCTTCAGCGCCACCATGCCGGCGCCCATCCTGGCGCTGTCCAAGGACATGCTGCAGCAGCCGGCCATGGTGGACCTGCAGCGCCAGGCCAAGCCGGCCGTGGGCATCACGCAGGCCGTCTACCCGGTGGGCGAGGAGCTCAAGGCACAGCTGTTCCTGGAGCTGCTGAACCGGGGCGAGATCGGAAACGTGATCGTCTTTTGCCGCACCAAGCACCGCAGCAACCGGCTGGCGGACTTCCTGGACAAGCACAAGGTGCCCAGCGCCCGCATCCACGGAAACCGCAGCCAGACGGCGCGCACGGACGCGCTGGCGGGCTTCAAGGCGGGGCGCTACCGCGTCCTCGTCGCCACGGACATCGTGGCCCGCGGCATCGACGTGGAAGCGCTGGAGCACGTGGTGAACTTCGACGTGCCGCACATGCCGGAGGACTACGTGCACCGCGTGGGCCGCACGGCGCGCGCAGACGCCATCGGCGACGCGTACACGTTCGTCTCGCCGGAGGAGGAGCGCGACCTGCAGGCGATCGAGCGCGCCATCAACAAGAAGCTGCCGCGCATCACGGTGGAGGGCTTCGACTACCGCGCCCGGCCCACGGAGCGCTTCGAGGTGCCCATCGCCGAGCGCATCGCGGAGATCCGCAAGCGCAAGGCGGAGGAGCGCGCCCGCGCCAAGGAAAAGCTCGAGCGCAAGACGCAGCGCGAGAGCGAGGAGCAGGCGCGCCTGGGTGCCAAGGCGGGCCGCGTGGCCCGCGTGGATCACCTGCACCGCGACAAGGACGAGCGCCGCACGCGCGTGGAGTCCGGCCAGCCGCCCCGCGGCGACGGGCGCGGGCCCCAGCAGGGGCAGGGCAACCGCGAGATGGCCGGCGTTGCCGGCAGCAGCCAGCGCCGCCGCCGGGGTGGTCGCGGCGGACGGGGCGGCGGTGGTGGTGGTGGCGGCGGAGCGCCGCGCCAGGGCTGAAAGGCCCTCACCCGGCCTCGCTTAGGCTCGTCCACCCTCTCCCACAAACTGCGTGGGAGAGGGTATAGACTTCGACGGGGCCTGGCGCAGGTAGGTGGAGATTCGTCGATATCGGCGTTGCAAAACGAGAAGCCCCGTGATTCGTCGCGGGGCTTTTTCGCGTCCGGGACCGTCACCAGCGGGCCGCGAGCGGCTTGCCGGGCGGGGGCGGAGGACGTAGCGTGGGCGAGCAGCATCGGCCGAAAGCGAGAGCCGATGATCCACCACACGCCGCGGGATCTCACGATGCGCATCCCCCGTTCCCTCCCCGCACTCCTGCTGTCCGTGCCGCTCGCCGTCTCGGCGGCCGCGGCGCAGGGCGCGACCCTCACCCCGGGCGAAAACCTGGTGGTGCAGGGGGTTCCCGCCATCCCGGCGTCGCTGGCGACGGAGGTGCGCCGCTACACGGAGTCGCGCACGGCCGGCTTTGCGGGCTGGCATCCCACGCGGCGCGAGATCCTGGTCTCCACGCGGTTCGGCAACGTGCCGCAGCTGCACCGGGTGGCGGCGCCGGGCGGCGCGCGCACACAGCTCACGTTCTTCGACGAGCCCATCAACGAGGCCGTGTACGAGCCGCGGGAGGGACGCTCATTCCTCTTTCTGAAGGACGTGGGCGGCAACGAGTTCGCGCAGATCTACCGCTACGACGTGGCGGACGGGCGCGTGACGCAGCTCACGGAAGGCGAGCGGGCGCAGAACGCGCTGCCGGTGTGGAACCACGCGGGGACGCACGTGGCGTACTGGTCGACCAAGCGAAACGGCGCGGACCGCGACGTCTGGGTGATGGACCCGTCCAATCCATCCACCGCGCGGCTGGTGATGCAGAACACGGGCGGCGGCTGGTTCGTGGAGAGCTGGTCGCCGGACGGGCGCTCGCTGGTGGTGCTGGAGTACGAGTCCGTCAACCGCAGTCACCTGTGGATGCTGGACGTGGCGTCGGGCGCACGCACGCCCCTCACGCCGCGCGGGGCGGATTCCGTGGCCTACGGCGGCGCGGAGTTCTCGGCGGATGGGCGCAGCCTGTACATCACCACGGACGAGGGCGGCGAGTTCCTGCGGCTGGCGCGGATGGACGTGCAGACCCGCCGCGTGACGCCGCTGACGGCGGACATCTCGTGGGACGTGGACGAGTTCGAGGTGGCGCCGGACGGGCGGACGGTGGCGTTCGTGGCCAACGAGGAGGGGATCTCGCGGCTGTACCTGCTGGACGCGGCGAGCGGCCGGCACCGCCCCGTGGCGGGCATTCCCGTGGGGGTGATGAGCGACCTGGCCTGGCACCCGTCCGGGCGCGAGGTCGGCTTCTCGCTGAACTCGGCGCGGTCGCCGACGGACGCGTTCTCGGTGGACGTGCAGTCTGGCGCCCTGACGCGGTGGACGGAGAGCGAGCTGGGCGGGCTGGTGGCGTCGGAGCTGTCGGAGCCGCAGCTGGTGCGCTGGCCCACGTTCGACGCGCGGACCATCTCCGGCTTCCTGTACCGTCCCCCGGCGCGGTTCACGGGGCGGCGGCCCGTCATCATCAACATCCACGGGGGCCCCGAGGCCCAGTCGTACCCCGTGTTCCTGGGGCGCAACAACTACTTCCTGAACGAGATGGGCGTCGCCATCCTGTACCCCAACGTCCGGGGCAGCACGGGCTTCGGCAAGACGTTCGTCAAGCTGGATAACGGGATGCGGCGCGAGGAGAGCGTGCAGGACATTGGCGCGCTGCTGGACTGGATCGCCACGCAGCCGGACCTGGACCCCGCGCGGGTGATGGTGACGGGGGGCAGCTACGGCGGATACATGACGCTGGCCGTGGCGACCAACTACGGGGACCGCATCTGCTGCGCGCTGGACGTGGTGGGCATCAGCCACTTCGGCACGTTCCTGCGCAACACGGAGAGCTACCGCCGCGACCTGCGCCGCGCGGAGTACGGCGACGAGCGGCAGCCGGAGATGGCGGCGTACTTCGAGCGCATCAGCCCGCTGAACAACGCGGCGCGCATCACCCGCCCGCTGTTCGTGGTGCAGGGCGGCAACGACCCGCGCGTGCCCCGGACGGAGGCGGAGCAGATCGCGGCCCGCGTGCGGCAGAACGGCACGCCCGTGTGGTACCTGGAGGCCCGCGACGAGGGGCACGGGTTCCGGAAGAAGGGGAATCAGGACTTCCAGTTCTACGCGACGGTGCTGTTCGTGCGGGAGAATTTGCTGCGGGGGATGGACTGAAACTGCGGGTTACAGGGGACAGGTTACAGGTTACAGGAAAAGAGGCCGGAGCATCGCGCTCCGGCCTCTCGTTCGCTCGGGACCGTCGTTGCAGGCTGTACCCTGTAACCCGCTTTTACTTTCGCACGCACGCACTGCCCTCAGCCTGCAACTGCGGGTTACAGGGGACAGGTTACAGGGGACAGGTGAAGAGGCCGGAGCATCGCGCTCCGGCCTCTCGTTCGCTCGGGACCGTCGTTGCAGGCTGTAACCTGTAACCCGTAACCTGTAACCCGCTTTTATTTTCGCACTTTCGCACTGCCGTCACGGGGAAAGCACGCTCTGGTACGTGCGCCAGTCCTCCAGCACCTTGGCGGCGCCGCGGACCACGCAGGTCAGGGGCTGCTCGTCCAGGTGGATGGAAAGGCCGGTCTCGCGCTCCAGCAGCCGGCCCAGGCCGCGGAGCTGGGCGCCGCCGCCGGTCATCACGATGCCCACGTCCAGGATGTCGGACGCCAGCTCGGGCGGGGTGACCTCCAGCGCGCGGCGCACGGCGGCCACGATGGCGTGCACGGGCTCCTGGATGCACTCGCGGATCTCCTCGGAGTGCACGCGCACCGTCTTGGGAATGCCGTTCACCAGGTCGCGGCCCGTCACGTCCATCTCGCGCTCCTCGCCCAGCGGAAAGGCGCTGCCGATCTGGATCTTGACGCTCTCCGCCGTCGCCTCGCCCACCAGCAGGTTGCGGCTCTTGCGGATGTACGCCTGGATGGCCTCGTCCAGCTCGTTGCCGGCCACGCGGATGGACGCGTCCGCCACGATGCCGGACAGCGCGATCACGCCGATCTCGCTGGTGCCGCCGCCCACGTTCACCACCATGCTCCCCTTGGGCGACGTCACCGGCAGCCCCACGCCGATGGCCGCGGCCATGGGCTCGGAGATCAGCGCGACGGAGCGCGCGCCCGCACCCATCACGGCGGCCCGCACGGCGCGCTTCTCCATCTCCGTGATCCCCGACGGCACGCCGATGACCACCTGCGGCTTGACCCGGAACAGGCCGCGCTTGCGCAGCACCCGCTCCAGGAAGTGCCGCAGCATCAGGTCGGCCATGTCCACGTCTGCGATCACGCCGTCGCGCATGGGGCGCACGGCGATGATCCCCTCGGGGGTGCGGCCCACCATCCGCTTGGCCTCCAGCCCCACCGCCCGCACCTTCCGGGTTTCCCGGTCGATGGCCACCACGGAGGGCTCGTTGATCACCAGCCCCTGGCCCTTGATCTCGATCAGGGTGTTGGCCGTACCCAGGTCGATCGCGATGTCCGCCACGTACGCTCCCGCTTCTGCTTCGGATTTCTGAGCTTTAGCCCGCTCGTTCGATGCGCGTGGAATGCGCTTGGTTGGCAATCTATCGCCTTGACCCCCCAACGGCGAAAGTGCCACGCGCCGAACGCCGAAAGTGCCACCGGCCGAACGGCCGAAACGCGGCGAACTTCTTCCCCGGCTTCGGCTTCCCTGCGGGGAGGGAGAGCTTCGGTTTCCGGCGAAAGGGCGGACTCCCGGCTCCCGCGGAGGGCCCCCTCCCCCCGGCCCCCTCCCCCGCTTCGCGGGCAGGAGGGGGAGAACTACGTTCCGCGGAAGGCCGTTTCCGTGCACGGGCTGGGGTGTATCCCCTCTCCCACGCAGTTTGTGGGAGAGGGAAGCGAGGAACGAGCGGGTGAGGGCCCCGGGTGACGGGCGAACGGCGCGCGGCTTGCTGCTGTCCCTCGCCTTCTGAAACGGATGCGGAGCATGGGCTTCGCGCGGGACATAGGCAACCGAGCGGAGGTGGCGATGACGGGTACGATGAATCGAGTATCGGGAAGGGAGCTGGAGCGGACGGAGTTTCCCTCCTCGGGGCCGGCACGCGAGATCACGCCGGACCTGGCATACATCCGCACCGCCATCGTGAACCTGTTCCTGTACGGCCCCCGCAACGCGGGAGACCGCGAATGGGTGCTCGTCGACACGGGGATGTACGGCTCCGGGAAGAGCATCGTCGAGGCGGCGGAGGAGCGCTTCGGAAAGGGCGCGCGGCCGCGGGCCATCATCCTCACGCACGGCCACTTCGACCACCGGGGCAGCATCCACGAGCTGGTGGAGATGTGGGACTGCGTGGTGTACGCGCACCCGCTGGAGCTGCCGTACCTCACGGGCGACTCGGCCTATCCCCCGCCCGACCCGACGGTGCCCGGCGGCGCCATGGCGCGGCTCTCGTTCATGTATCCGCGCAAGCCCATCGACCTGGGCGGGCGGGTGCGGCCCCTGCCGGCGGACGGCTCCGTGCCGGGGATGACGGGATGGCGGTGGATCCACACGCCCGGGCACACGGCCGGCCACGTGTCGCTCTTCCGCGACGCCGACCGCACGCTCATCGCGGGCGACGCGTTCGTCACCACGCGGCAGGAGGCGCTGACGTACGTGCTGGAGCAGACGCCGGAGGTGAACGGCCCGCCCGCGTACTACACGCCGGACTGGCTGAGCGCCGAGCGCTCCGTGAAGCTGCTGGCGGGGCTGGAGCCGGAGATCGCGGCCACGGGGCACGGCATTCCCCTCAAGGGCTCGCAGCTGCGCGACGAGCTCCGCGCGCTGGCCACGGACTTCCGCGCCCGCGCGGTGCCCAGGCACGGACGCTACGTGGACCAGCCGGCCGTGACGGACGAGCGCGGCGTGGTGTCCGTGCCCCCCGCCCCGTTCGACGCCACGAAGACGCTGCTGGTGCTGGGCGGCGCGTTCGTGCTGGGGATGGTGCTGGCCAAGGCCATGCGCCGCCGCGGGCCGGGGATCGAGCGCTACGAGCCGCGCCGCCGCTACGTGATGGAGCCCGCATACCAGACGGAGACGCGGTTCGGCCCGCACGCCAGCGACGGGCATGCGCACCACGCGCACTACCGGGACTACGAGGAGCCGGTGATCCTGTAGGGGGGTGGCCCTCACCCGGCCTCGCTTAGGCTCGTCCACCCTCTCCCACAAACTGCGTGGGAGAGGGTGTAGACGTCTACGAGCCGGGTGCGCGGGGTCGGGATCGAGCGCGCGCGGGATGCAGTTCCACCTCCCCCAGGGGTTATTGGGGGAGGTCGCGAGGAACGAGCGGGTGGGGGCGCGAATCCGTCCACCGCGACGGAATGCAGTCCACCTCCCCCAGGGGTTATTGGGGGAGGTCGCGAGGAACGAGCGGGTGGGGGCGCGGCGGGCCCAGGTGAGGGAACCGCCGAGCCCTCACCGGGCGAATGAATTCGCTGCAACAAGCACACGAAGTCCGCCTGCGCGGACTGTCCGTCACGGGCGGGGTGCCACGCCGGCACGGGTTTCGAGCGCGGGCGGGATGCAGTTCCACCTCCCCCAGGGGTTTTGGGTGAGGTCGCGAGGAACGAGCGGGTGGGGGCGCGATGCGATCCGTCCACCGCGACGGAACGCATCCACCTCCCCCAGGGGTGATTGGGGGAGGTCGCGAGGAACGAGCGGGTGGGGGCGCGGCGCGATCCGTCCACCTTTGCGCGGAAGCGGGGGGCGAGCGGGCCGGAAGCCGCGCGGATGGTGGCCGATCGATGCTAATCCGCCGTCACCTTTCCCCGCCCCGCCGCCGCCCGTAGAATCCCGGCGCCGCACCGGACGGAAAAAACAGCACGGGCGTGACGAAACCAGGAGGATTCGTGAAGGTGGCCGTGATCGGCGGCGGACCCGCCGGACTGTACTTCGCGCTGCTGATGAAGAAGGCCGATCCCGCCCACGAGGTCGTGGTGCTGGAGCGCAACGCCCCCGACGACACCTTCGGCTGGGGCGTGGTGTTCAGCGACCAGACGCTGGGCTACCTGCGCGAGGCCGATCCCCCCACCGCCGCCCGCATCGCCGACGAGTTCGCCCACTGGGACGACATCGACGTGCACCACCGCGGCGCCGTGGTCACCTCCGGCGGCCACGGCTTCAGCGGCATCGCCCGCAAGACGCTCCTCCACATCCTCCAGGACCGCGCCCGCGAGCTGGGCGTGGACCTCCGCTTTGGCTGCGACGTATCCGACGACTCCGACCTCCCGAA
>DATING010001072.1:0-7429 GCA_035474555.1 Longimicrobium sp.
AACACGGGGCGCCTGGAAGGCATCAACAACAAGATCAAGGTCATCAAGCGGCAGGCGTACGGCTTCCGCGACGACGCCTACTTCATCCTGAAGATCAAGGGCGCCTTCCCCGGAGCGCTGCAACCAAATCCGCGATGAACCTAATTCTCCCTGAGCTCCCGCTCGTACAGCCAGGGATACTCCACCCGCTCCAGCGGAACGAGGTAGACGTCGCGCGGCTCCGCGCCCGTCCCGCCGACGCCGATGAGCAGGTAGACGGGCGTGCCGTGCTCGATGGCGTACTTGCGGTACCGGTTCAGGTGGCGCCACTCGCCCCACTGGAGCTTGTCGGTCTGGTAGTACCGGCTGCGCCACTTGCACTCCACCGCGAACGGAATGCGTTCCCCGCCCTCGCGGTACTCCACCAGCAGGTCGGGCGCGAGGTTCGCTTCGGCGTACACGCCCTCCACGTACTTGTCGCTCCGCCAGTCCACGAGCGCCAGCCCGCTCCGCTTTACCCGCACCGCCGCCCAGCTCTCGAAGTCGCGGCCGTTGCGCTCCGCTTCGCGCTCCTTTTCCTTCGCCGTCGGGCCCGCGGAAACGGAATGCGTCATGGCCGGGTGCGGAAAGGGCGGTGCGACCAGCGTGTCGTCCCACCCGGGCGCGGAATCCGGCAGCGGTGCGGCAATGTCCGGCCGCGGCGCGGTGGAAGCCGGCGCGGGCGCACGTCCCGAGCGGCCGCGCAACGCCGCCCACGCACCCGCCGCGGCCAGTGCCGCGAACAGCCACCACGCGGCGCCCAACCCGGAGCCGCGCGCCGCATCCGGCTCCATGCGCACGTACCGCGGCAGCGCGCGCACGTAGCCCACCGTGCGGCGGCCGTCGCGGACGGCGGCCCATCCGTCCGCGTCCGGCCGGGTGACCTGGATGCGCGCGCCCGCACCCGCGTGGGTGACCACGGGATGCTCCGTGCCCGGCCCGGAGCGCACGTTCAGCGGCCCCAGGACCTGCGCCGTCTGCGTGGGCTCACCCCGGACCAGCCGCGCGCCGCCGGCGATCAGCGCGAAAAGGCACGCCACCGCGAGCACGAGGCGCGGCAGGGAGATGACGGTGCCGCGGAAATGGAGATCGAGCGAGGGCACGGGCCTGCTGCATTAAAGGGGAGCAGAGGGAGAAACAAAAGACTACCCATCCGGATCGGGACGGTCAAGGCGAGGCGGAATCCGGATCGCATCCACGACGAAAACAACGGGGACCGGGAGCAAGCGTTCTCCCCGTCCCCGTCTTTGTCCTGCCCCAGCCCTTCCCCGCGTCAGAACCGGAAGCGCGCGCCCATGCCGAGGGCCAGGTAGTCCACGTCATCCACCGTGCGGTACTTCACCTCCGGCGTGACGGACAGGTTCCAGCTCACGGGATAGTCCGCGCCCAGGCCGGCCTCCAGCCCCGTCTCGTCGTTGTGAAAGAGCGCGCCCAGCAGCACGTACGGCTGCGCGGAGCCGTGGCCGTATCCCAGCCCCACGCGCCCGCCCAGCTCGAAGCCGTCCTCCTCCACGTCGCCCTCGCCCAGGTCGTCGTCCAGCTCGAAGACGAACCGCGAGTAGCCGGCGTACACGGCGAACGTGGGCGCCAGGTCCAGCATGGCGCGCACGCCAAAGCCCACACCCGCGTCCAGCACGTCGTCCGCGTCCTGCACGGGAATGCCGGCGTCCAGCCGCACCTCGAACGAGAGCGGCACCGTCTGCGCCGCGACCGGCGCGGCGCCCAGCACGGCGGCGCCCACCAGAAGGGTCTTGAACCAGGATCTCATCTCAGCCATACCTCGCCATCAGGGGTTTCGCGGCGCTGGGGAGTTTCGCGGCACGCGGGCCTCTGTCGTCCCGCTCCCAATCCGCCACGGTGGAACCACGCGGCGGGCCGCCGGGTTCCGCTTCGCCCTGCTTGGATGCGCGAAGGCCCGCCGCGGTTGCAACGGGCCTTCGCAACGAAATGGCGGGCGCGAATAATCCGCCCCGGGATGCGGATCAGCTCGCGACCTGCCGCAGCACGCGGTAGATGTACTCCGTCGCCCAGCCCACGGCCGGGACGGGGACGCGCTCGTTGTCGCCGTGCATCCGCAGGTCGTCTTGCTGCGCAAAGGCCCGCCGCGCGTGCGGCGGACCTCCTTGTCCGTCCGTGCGGCCACGCGTCAATTGGCCAGCAGGTCCACGATCGGCACGTCGAAGGAGCCACGCTCCACCTGCATCCGGCCGCTCTGAAAGCCGTCGCAGGCGGCCGTCCCGGTAAAGCTTCCCCGCACCCGCTCGCCGTTCACGTGGGTCAGGTGCACGCTCCCCGACACCAGGGTGCAGTGGACCTCCGGATAACCGACGTTCGGGTACATGCCCAGCTCGATGGTCATGCGCGCGCACCCCGGCGACGCCTCGCACGGCTCACGGAACGGGACGGTCTGGCCCGCACGAACGCCGTCGGGCAGCGACACCGTCACCCCGTCGAAGCCCCGGCCGCCGTCCGTGTGCCTGCGCACGGAATGCACTTGCACCCGGGGGGGAGAGTGCGCGCTCGCGGACCCGTACGCCCAGTCCCCCGGCTGCGCCCCCTTGACCCGCGGGTCGATGTCACCGACCGCGCGGTAGCTCCCCGGCGCACGCTTGCCGACGCCGGAGTATCGGAACGCCACCGAGGGGGGCGGCGGATCCGCATCCCGGCTCGACGAACCTTCGCAGGCCGCCACGGAGGCGAGCAGCGCGCAGCAGCAAACGTTCCGGATCCGCATCAAGCCCTGGGCGTGCATGATGAAGATGCCCCCCTCGCACGGAGCCGCCGGAGCAGGCAGGAGCAAACGCCGTTCACCCCGTCGATTCCGGGTGAGTCCGATCGTTTCAGCTCGCGACCTGGCGCAGCACGCGGTAGATGTACTCCGTCGCCCAGCCGACGGCGGGGACGGGGACGCGCTCGTTGTCCCCGTGCATCCGCAGCTCGTCTTCCATGGGCAGCGGCATGGGGAGGATGCCGTACGTGGGGATGCCGATGGCCCGCAGCGCCGCGCCGTCCGTGGCGCCCGTGGACATGAACGGCAGCACCGTGGCCGAGGGCGACATCGTCCGTGCCGCCGACTCCATCGCCTGGAACAGCTCGGTGGATACGGGCGACGGCGGCGGCGCCCCCACGGGCGGCTGCTCCAGCGCGAACGTCACCTGCTCCTCGCCGTCGATCTCGTTGATCATCCGCACCAGCTCGTTGGCGTCCTCGCCGGGAACGATGCGCATGTTGAACGTGGCCTTGCCCTCGGAGGGGATGACGTTGGACCGGAAGCCGCCGTTCAGCAGCGTGAGCGACGTGCCCGCCCGCAGCACCGCGTTGTGTAGCGGGTCGCGCGACAGGACCATCGCCGCCGCGTCGATCTGCTCGCGCGAGGCGTTGGGAGCGGAGAGCTGCTGCATCGCGGCCTTCATCTCCGCGTTCTCCTCGATCTCCCCCAGGCGCTGAAAGTAGATGCGCGTCGTCTCGATCAGCCGGACCGGCGCGCGCCACTCGTGCACGCGGTTGACGGCGCGGGCCAGGGCGGCGAGCGCGTTGTCCGGCAGGGGGATGGAGCCGTGGCCGCTGGTGCCGCGCGCCGTGGCGATGACGTTGTAGTAGACCTTTTCCGTCGTCTGGATGTTGACGGTGCGGATACGCCCGCCGTCCACGCGGATGCGGCCGCCCTCGTTGAGCGCGAACTCCGCGTCGCCGATGAGGTCGCGGTGGTGCTCGATGACCCAGTCCACGCCCACCGCCGGCCCGCCTTCCTCGCCCGCCGTGGCGAAGAAGATGATGTCGCGGTCCAGCCGCCCGCGCTGCGCGGCCAGCTGGGTGAGGGCCGTGAGGGTGGCGGCCAGCATCCCCTTGTCGTCGATGGCGCCGCGCCCGTACAGGTAGCCGTCGCGGATGGTGGGCGTAAAGGCGTCCGTCTCCCACTTGGTGGTGTCGGCGCCCACGACGTCCATGTGGCCCATGACGAGCACGGGCTTCTGGCGCGGGTTCCCGGCCCGCAGCCGCGCGACGAAGTTGGCGCGCATGCTGTCCTCCGGCACGCGCAGGATGCGCGTTTCCACGCCGGGGACGGCGCGCAGCACCGAGTCGAAGTACATGGCCGTCCGGATCTCGTTGCCGGGCGGGTTCTCGGTGTTGATGGCGATCAGGTTCTGCAGGTGGCGCAGGGTAGTCGCCTGGGCGTCGGCGCGGCTCAGGCCGGCGGGTGCGGGCGCCCGCACGGTCCACGCGTCCTGTGCGGGGAGCGCGGCCGGGGCCAGCAGGGCCGCCGCGAGCAGGGCGGCGTGGATGCGCGTCTTGGTGATCGGCAAAGCTTCCTCGGGTGTGGCTGGTTTACCGCTGGACGGACTGGGCTGCTGGACCGACTGGGCTGCTGGACTGACAACAGCCGGATCTCGCGGATCCAGGTGACTGCACCGGGGCCGGCATCCAGCCCCCGGCGAATGAATTCGCGGCACCGAAAACGTGATGTCGGCCTTCGCCGACGGCCCGTGCCGCACGCCATCCGGGTGCACCATGGCCGGGATCGAGCCGCTGGATCGTGCACGGGGGCGGCGTGCCGTCATTGGCCCGCGCGGGAGCGAAGTTCACCGCGGGGAGCAGAGTCCGCGCCATCCAGAGAGCGAATGAATTCGCCGCTGGAAATTCGCGAAGTCCGCCTTCGCGGACTGCCCCAGCACAGGCCGTCCCGGTGCACCGATGCAAGTAACGCTGTTGAAGCCTCGCGCAGTTTGCGAGGCTTTCCGCAGTTGTTGCGGCGGGTTTACCCGCTCAGGCTCGATGCCTGCGTTCGTGCACCCTCTCCGCCCGTGCTCCTTTCGCACTTTCGCACTTCCGCACTTCCGCACTTCCGCACTTCCGCACTCACGCACTTCCGCACTCACGCACTCACGCACTGCCGTTACCGTCCGCACACCATCCCCTCGTTCCCCAGCACGCGGTCCAGAAAGCGGGCGATGCGCTGGTAGGCGGTCACGCGGTTGGCGAGCTTCGCGATGCCGTGGCCCTCGTCGGGAAAGCGCAGGTACTCCACGTCGCCGCGGCGGTGGCGGACGGCGCGCACGATCTGGTCCGCCTCGGCCACGGGCACGCGCGGGTCGTTGGCGCCGTGCACCACCATCAGCGGGCTACGGATGCGGTCGGCGTAGCTCAGCGGCGAGATCTCCGTGAAGAACGCGCGGTCCGCCGCATTGCCGATGTCGCCGTACTCGATGCGGTCGGAGTTGCGCAGCTGCGGCGACGCATCCTCCAATCCGCTGATCCAGTTCGCCACGCCCACGAAGTCCACGCCGGCCTGAAAGTACTCGGGGAGCTGCGCCACGGCGGCCAGCGTCATGTATCCCCCGTAGCTGCCGCCCATGGCCGCCACGCGGTTGCCGTCCACGTCGCTCCGGGCGCGCAGCCACTCCACGGCGGCCTGCATGTCGCGCACGGCGTTGGGGCGCAGGCGCTTGTTGTCCAGCTGGGTAAAGCGCTGCCCGTATCCCGTGGATCCGCGGAAGTTCAGGTCCAGCAGCGCGTAGCCGCGCGCCAGCAGGTACTGCTTCACGGGGTCGAAGCCCGGCCGCGCCTGCGCCGTGGGTCCGCCGTGCAGCATCATCACCACGGGCGGGCGCCGCCCCTGCGCCCCGCGCGGCATGTACAGCAGGCCGTGGATGGTCTCGCGGTCAAAGCTGGTGATCTGCACCGGCTCCGGCATCACGAAGGCGGCGGGATCCAGCCCCGCCAGCGTGCTCTGCGTCGCCCGCGACGTGCGGCCGGACGTCGCGTCGTACACCCACACGTCCCCCGGCACGCCCGGCGCCGAAACGCCGATGGCCAGCCGCGGCGCGTCCTCCGCCCACTCCAGGAAGCCGACCACGCCGCGCGGCAGGTCGCCGGCGGGGAGGTCGCGCTGGCCCTGCAAATCGCGGATCACCAGGCGGGAGAATCCGGCCTCGTTCACGGAATAGGCGAGCAGCCGCCCGTCCGGGGAGAGCGCCACGGCGTCCACATCGTGCGGGGGCTGCTGCATCCAGTGCAGTTGGCGGTCACCCAGGTGGTAGTGCGCCAGCCCCGCGAAGTCGCGCTCGTGGTTGGTGGCCACGAAAAAGCCGGTGCCGTCCGGCGTCCACTGCACGCCGCGGTAGCTGCTCATCTGCGCGGGCATGAACAGCGTGTCCAGCTTCTGCGTGCGCAGGTCCAGCATCAGCAGGTCGTTGTCCGCCTCGCCGCGCCCCTGGCTCAGGACGATGGCCTCACCGTCCGGGCGCCACGCCTCGATGCCCAGGTTGCCGGCGCCCTGCATCACCATCCGCGGCGCGGCGGGGCGGCCGTCCGCGCCCAGGTCCATCAGGTACAGGTCGAAGTGGTTGCCGTTGCGCTCGTTGCTCACGTACGCGATGCGCGATCCGCGCGGCGACCATCCGGCGAACATGCGGAAATAGTCGTCCGCCGGCGTGAGCTCGCGCTCCTGCGTGCCATCCGGGGAAAGGAGAAAGATCTGCGTGCGCTCGTTGCCGCCGCGGTCGGTGCCGTACGCGATCCACCGCCCGTCCGGGCTCCACCGCGCGAACTGCACCCGGTTGGCGCCAAAGGTGATCTGCCGCGGCGCCGCGGGCCCGTCACCGCGCACGGGCGCCACCCACAGCTGCGGCATCCCCGACGTGGCGGTCAGGTACAGCAGCTGGCTGCCGTCCGGCGACAGCTGCGGGGCGATGGCTGCGCCCACGTTCAGGTAGCGCGCCACTCCCTGGCACGGGGCGCCGGCCAGCGACAGCGCCGCGGGCTCCGGCTGCGGCACGTCGATGGGCGCCGGGGTGGGGAGGGTGTCCTGCGCCGCGGCGGGCGCCGCGCCCAGCACGGACGCCAGGAGGATTGCACGAATCCGCACGGATGCTCTCCGGGTGATGGGGTCCACGGAACGACTACGGCTGGCGGACGATGGGCAGGGGATCGGCGCTGAACCCCGACCGGTTGAGCGTGCCCGACACGGAGTCCGGCGACGTGCTCCCGAAGCGGCCCACGTACTCCACGTCCGCGAAGTCGCCGGACGACAGCGTCAGCACGAAGTCCGGGTAGTCCCAGTCGCCCGACACCTCCACCGCGGCACGGTCCGCGACGGTGGTGTCGATGAGCACGGTGTCGACCACGACCGTGACGCTGTCCACGACGGTGGTGTCGGTGTCCAGCAGCTCTTGCAGAAAGCGAAGCTCGCCGTTGCCCGTGACCGTGTTGTCGCCGGACTGCTCCAGCTCCAGCGCCATCTCGTACGGAAAGTCGCGGCCCAGCCAGCTGCCGTCGAGCGTGAACGCCCCGGGCTCCAGGGGCCCCTCGCCGCAGGCGGCCACCAGCACGAGCACGGCGGCGAACTTCGTGAACGAACGCATGAGATCTGATGATGCGGATCGTGGGACGTCGGAAATCTCGCTGAGAATAG
>DATING010001073.1:0-2844 GCA_035474555.1 Longimicrobium sp.
TGCGTTAGTGCGTTAGTGCGCGATACCGGATCAGGGCACGGAAGGGGAGACAAACGAAAAGGACGCAGAGGAGAGACTGGCTCCCCCTGCGTCCTCTGGTTTTCCGCGGGCCACCCCGGCGGGAGCGAATAAATTCGCGGCTACAACTTCACACTGTCGGCCTCCGCCGACACCAACGACGTGACGGTCTCCGCCGGTGTGCACGATCTCTCCCGTGCAGTCCGCGAAGGCGGACTTCGTGAATTTCCAGCGGCGAATTCATTCGCTCCGGACGATTCGCCGCCTTACCCGCCGGAACTCATCCCCCGCACTTCCGCACTTCCGCACTCACGCACTCACGCACTCACGCACTCTTCGGCTGAGGCACGAGCACGGTGACGCCGCCGCGGACGGCGCGGGCCGTGAGGGGGGTGTGGCCCAGCAGCTCGCCGTCGATCTCGGTGACGGCGGGGGGATCGGCGTGGACGGTGATCTCGGAGGCCTGGAAGTAGATCAGCCGCTCGTCGGCGCTGAAGCCGCCGCGCAGCACGCGCCACGCCAGCGACGCCACGTCGCGGATGCTGTGCGGGGCAAAGATGCACACGTCCAGCTTGCCGTCCTGGTACGACACCTCCGGCGCCACCGTCACCTGCACGGGCGGCAGGGTGTTGGCCATGAACTGCCCCATGTTGGCCAGCAGCACCATGGCCGCCCGCACCTTGATCTCCCGCCCATCCGCTACGATGCGGTAGCGGTGCAGGGGCGGCTTGATCCCCACGCGCAGCCCGGCGTAGATGTACGCGCCGAACCCCCAGCGGTCCTTGAGCTCGCGCGTGGCGCCGGCCATCACGGCCGCGTCCCAGCCCGCCCCCGCCGCCAGGGCAAAGTAGCGCCCGTCCGCCAGCTGCCCCAGGTCGATGGGCGCCGGCAGGCCGTTCACCGCCACCTCCACGGCCTCTTCCACGTCCCGGGGAATCCCCAGGTTGCTCGCGACCTGGTTGGCCGTGCCCTTGGGGATGATCCCCAGCGGCACGTCCGTCCCCGCCAGCCCGGTGATCACCTCGCCGATGGTGCCGTCTCCGCCCACCGCCACCACCGCGCGGTAGCCGTGCGCCGCGGCCTCGTGCGCCAGCTTCTGCGCGTGCCCGGCGCCTTCCGTGTGCACCACGTCGAAGCTGGCGCCGCGCACGGCGAACGCCCCGGCCAGCAGGCGCAGCACGCGCTCGGTGTCCGTCTGGCCGGCGGCGGGGTTCATCACGATCAGCGTGCGCGAGCCGGGCGTGATGGCCGGCAGCGACGACGCGGGTACGATGGGGGCGGTCAACGGCAGGGAATAGGGAACAGGGAATAGGGAATAGCCTGCAACGGCCCGGTACAGCCTTCAATGGACGAACCTGCTACGCGCCGATGCCTCCCATACAAATCTCGGTCCCCTTCCCCGCCAATTCGGAGAAGGGGACCCGCAGGCTGCATCCAACGACCCATCCGATTTCGAGTCTGGCCGCCCGGAGCCTCGGCCAGCACCCACCATACTAACGCACTCACGCACTCACGCACGCACTCAGTGGAGGATGAACGCCTCGTCCTTGGGGGTGCGGCGCTCCCACTCGCCGCGAGCCTCCTCGAAGCCGGGGCGGCCCATGATGCCGTAGGTGAGCTGCTTGCCCAGCTCCACCCCCGGCTGGTCCATGGGGTCGATGCCGTACAGGTGCCCGGCGTACACCGTGGCGATCTGCAGCAGCATGAACAGGCCGCCCAGCGAGTGCGCGTCCACCCGCGGCACCTCGATGGTCATGTTCATCCGCCCGCGCTGGGTAAGGGCGGCCTCCGTGGCCAGCATCTCCGTGCGCAGCAGCTCGCCCATGCTGTGCCCGCCCAGGTACGCCAGCTCGGCGTGCTGGGGATAGGCGGACGGGATCTGCACGTCGTCGCCGCCTTCCAGCTCGGCCAGAAAGGTGATGGTCTTGTCGAACGGGCCTTCCACGTACAGCTGCACCTGCGAGTGCTGGTCCGTGGCGCCCAGCGACTTGACGGGCGTGGGGCCGGCGAACACCTCGTCGCCGCCGCGCGTCTTCTGCTTGCCCAGGCTCTCCGCCCACATCTGACGGAACCAGTCCGCCACGTCGCGCAGGCGGTCGCTGTACGGCATCATCACGTGCACGTTGGCGTCGTTCTCCGTGTCCGCCAGGTACTGCAGCGCCGCGAAGATGCCGGCCGGGTTCTGCCGCAGCTCCGGCGTGTCGCAGCGCGCCGCCATCTCGCTGGCGCCCGCGAGCAGGGCACGGATATCGATGCCCACCATGGCGGCGGGAAGGAGGCCGACGGCGCTGAGGACGGAAAAGCGCCCGCCCACGTTGGGCGGCACGGGAAGGGTGGCGACGTCCTCCTCCTTCGCGAGCGCGCGGAGCACGCCCTTCTCGGGGTCCGTCGTCAGCAGCAGGTGGCGCGTGTAGCCGTCGCCCAGCTCGGCGCGCAGGCGTTCGCGGATGATGAGGAACTGGCTCATCGTCTCGGCCGTGCCGCCGCTCTTGGAGACGACGTTGAAGAGCGTGCGGCGCAGGTCGATGTGGTCCAGGAACGCGCCGAAGGTGGCCGGGTCGATGTTGTCCAGCACGTACAGCCGGGGATAGAACTCGCGCTGCTCGTCGCTCAACTCGTTCCACAGCGGGTGCTTGAGAGCGGTCCGCAACGCCGTGGTCCCCAGCGCCGACCCGCCGATCCCCAGCACGACGACGTTGCTGAACGCCTGTCCCGCGCCCTCGGCGAACTGCTGGATGGCGTCCACCGTCTCGCCGCCGTCCGCCAGCGCGTAGAAGCCCAGCTCCCCGCCGTCGCGGCGGCGGGCGGCGTCTTCGTGCGCCGCGC
>DATING010001074.1:0-4325 GCA_035474555.1 Longimicrobium sp.
TAGGTGAGCGACTCCTCCTCGAAGCGCACGGCCACCGCGTCCGGCGTGCGCGCCGCCTGCGCCTCGAACAGCGCGTGGATGCAGCGGTCCGCCGGAACATCCGCTTCGGTCCGGTTCCACGCCTCCAGCACCTGCGCGCGCTCCGCATTGCCGAGCAGCTCCAGCTGCGAAAGCCGCACGTCCGCGTCCGCGGCGACCTGCTCCAGCACCCGCTCCAGGTGGCCGAGCATCCGCTCGACCGTGCTACGCTCGAAGAGTTCGGTGCTGTAGTTCAGTCCGCCACGCAGGCCGCGCGAGGTTGCCGTGAGCGCCAGGGAAAGAGCGAACTTGGCGCTCGCGAGCTCCGCTCCGGCTCCGCTCACGCGCAGGCCCGGGAGAGCGCCTCCCTGGACCTCGGCGTCCTGCAGGATGAACAACACCTGGAAGAACGGCGAGTGGCTCAAGGACCGCTCTGGCTGCAGCTCGGCCACCAGTCTCTCGAACGGAAGCTCCTGGTGCGCGTACGCGCCCAGCGTCGCCTCCCGCACCCGACGCAGGGTCTCGCGGAAGCTCGGGTTACCGCCCAGATCGGTGCGCAGCACCAGGGTATTGACGAAGAAGCCAATCAGCTCCTCCACCTCCTTGCTCGTGCGCCCCGCGATCGGGCTGCCCACGACGACGTCTTCGCTCCCGGCGTACTTCGAGAGGAGCACCTGGAACGCGCCCAGCAGCGTCATGTACAGCGTCGCGCCCTCGCTCCGCCCCAGCGCCTGCAACCGCTCCAGCAGCTCCAGGGAGAGCTCCACCGGGACCGTGGCGCCCCGGTACGTCTGCACCGCCGGGCGGGGATGGTCGGTGGGCAGCTCCAGCAGCTCCGGCGCACCCGCGAGCCGCTCGCGCCAGTACGAGAGCTGCCGATCCAGCACCTCGCCCTCCAGCTGCTCGCGCTGCCACACCGCGTAGTCCGCGTACTGCACCGCCAGCTCCGGCAGCGGCGATTCTCTGCCAGCCAGGTACGCCTCGTACAGCGACGACAGCTCGCGGAAGAGCACCCCCATGCTCCACCCGTCGCTGACGATGTGGTGCATCCCGAGCAGCAGCACGTGCTCCTCGGCGCCCAGCCGCAGCAGCGCCGCGCGGAAGAGCGGGCCCGCGGAGAGGTCGAACGGGCGCCGTGCCTCCTCACCCGCGCGCCGCTTCACCGCGTCCTCGCGATCCGCCTCGCCCAGCCCCGACAGGTCCTCCACCGGCAGGGCGAACCCGCTGAAGGGCGCGATGGTCTGCACCGGTGAGCCGTCCACTTCGCCGAAGACCGTCCGCAGTGCCTCGTGACGCCGGACGATCTCCCCCAGCGCACGCTCGAATGCAGGAACGTCCAGCGCATTCCCCAGGCGATAGGCCATGGAGATGTTGTAGGTGGTGCTCCCCGGCTCCAGCCGGTCGATGAACCAGAGCCGCTCCTGCGCGAACGACAGCGGCAGCGCACCCGTGCGCCCGGCCGGCACCACCGGCGGCAGCACCGGCAGCTCCGCACGGCGCATCTCCTCCACGCGCACGGCCATCTCGGCCACGGTGGGTCCCTCGAACAGCGCCCGCAGCGGCAGCTCCACCCCGAACAGCGCGCGGACCCGCGACAGCACCCGCGTGCCCAGGAGCGAGTGCCCGCCCACCTCGAAGAAATTCTCCTCCACCCCCACCCGCTCCAGGCGCAGCACCTCCGCCCAGATCCCCGACAGGACCTCCTCCACGGGGGTGCGCGGCGCCACGTACCGGTCCGCGCCGGCCGCGTACTCCGGCGCCGGCAATGCCTTGCGGTCCAGCTTGCCGTTGGCGGTCAGGGGGAGCCCCTCCAGGAGGACGACCGCGCCGGGAAGCATGTGCTCCGGGAGCCGGCCGCGCAGGTGCTCGCGCACCGCGTCCGCCGCCACCTCGCCGGCCACGTACGCCACCAGCCGCCGGTCGCCGGGCTCGTCCTCGCGGACCACGACGGCGGCCTCGCGCACGCCGGGCAGGCTGCGCAGCACGGCCTCCACCTCGCCCGGCTCCACGCGAAAGCCGCGGATCTTGACCTGGAAGTCCACCCGCCCCATGAACTCCAGCTCACCGTCCGAACGCCAGCGCGCCCGGTCGCCCGAGCGGTACAGCCGCGCGCCCGGCTCGCCGAACGGGTCGGGGATGAACCGCTCCGCCGTCAGCCCCGGCCGCCCCAGGTAGTCCCGCGCAACCGCCGGCCCGCCGACGCACAGCTCGCCCGCCGCCCCCAGCGGCACCGCGCAGAAGTGCCTGTCCAGCAGGTAGACGCGCCGGTCGCCGACCGGTCTGCCGACCGGGAGGGCGGGCGCGCCGAAGCCCGCGGGGACGGGGTAGCAGGTGGCGAAAACCGTGGTCTCGCTGGGCCCGTAGCCGTTGACCAGCCGCAGCTGCGGGTACAGCTCCAGCGCGCGGCGTACGTGCGGCACGCTCACCGCCTCGCCACCCGTCATCACCTGCGCGACCCCTTGCAGGACCTCCGGCGCGGTGTCGACGATCAGGTTGAAGTACGCCGCCGTCAGCCACAGCGTGTTCACGCCGTGCCTGCGCACCTGCTCGCCCAGCACGCCCGGCTCAGACGTCTGCCCCGGGTACAGGACGCACGTCCCGCCGGAAAGGAGCGCCGGCCACAGCTCCAGCGTCAGCGCATCCCACGAGACCGACGAGTGCTGGAGGACCACGGCACCCTCGCCGAAGTGCGCGTAGCCCACGCCGCGGAAGAAGCCGGGAATGGCGCGGTGCGGCACCTCGGTCCCCTTGGGCAGGCCCGTGGAGCCCGAGGTGTAGATGACGTAGGCGAGGCTTTCGGGAAAGGCGGTACGAAGCACGGAGTGCGGCGCATCGGTGGACGGGTCGTCCCCCGCGCCGTCGCCGCCGAGGAGCACGACGTCCCCCCCAAAGGCGGGGAGGCGGTCCCGCAGCCGCTCCTGCGTCAGCAGCAGCGCCGCGCCGGCATCGGCGAGCATGTACGCCAGCCGCTCGGCGGGGTACTGCGGGTCCAGCGGCACGTAGGCGCCGCCCGCCTTGAGGATGCCCAGGATGCCGACGACCATCTCCGGCCCGCGCTCCACGCAGATCCCCGCCCGCACGTCCGGTCCCACGCCGAACGTGGCAAGGCGGCGGGCGAGCGCGTCGGAGCGGCGGTGCAGCTCCGCGTACGTCAGCGTCTCGTCGCCAAAGACCAGGGCCAACGCGTCCGGCGTCCGCTCCGCCTGCTCCGCGAACAGCTCTTGCACGCAGCGCCCGGCCGGTTCCGGCGCCTCGCCCGACCGGCTCCACGCGTCCAGCAGCAGACGGCGCTCTTCCCCGGCCGGCAGCTCCAGCGACGAGAGGTGACGGTCCGGGTCCCCCGCCAGCGCCTCGAGCACCGCGCGGAAGTGCCCCATCATCCTGCGGATGGTCGCCGCTTCCCACAGCTCGGCCCGGTACACCAAAGTGCCGGCCACGCCGCCGTCCCGCTCCCCGAGCACCAGGCTCAGGTCGAACTTGGCCGCGGCCTCGCCGGTCGCCAGGGCCTGCATCTCCACGCCGCCCAGCCGCAGCTCGCCTTCACCGGCGTTCTGCAGCGCGAAGAGCACCTGGAAGAGGGGCGAGTGGCTCAGGCTGCGCTCCGGCCGCAGCTCCTCCACCAGCCTCTCGAACGGCACCTCCTGGTGGTCGTAGGCACCCAGCGTCACCTCCCGCGCCCGCCGCAGGACCTCGCGGAAGCTCGGGTCGCCCGAGAGATCGGTCCGCAGCACCAGCGTGTTGATGAAGAAGCCGATCAGCTCCCCGACCTTGCCGCGCGAGCGGCCGGCGATCGGGCTCCCCACCACCACGTCCTCGCTGCCGCCGTACTTGCTCAGCAGCACCTGGAAGGCAGACAGCAGCACCATGTACAGCGTCGCCCCCTCGCTCCGCCCCAGCGCCTGCAAGCGCTCCACCAGCTCGCCCGAAAGCTCGACCGGCTCGTGCCCGCTCCGGTGCGACTGCACCGCCGGGCGGGGGTGGTCGGTGGGAAGCTCCAGCAGCTCCGGCGCGCCCGCCAAGCGCTCCTTCCAGTACGCCAGCTGCCGATCCAGCACCTCGCCCGCCAGCTGCTCGCGCTGCCACACGGCGTAGTCCGCGTACTGCACCGCCAGCTCGGGGAGCGGCGACTCGCGCCCCTCGCGGTACGCCGCGTACAGCGCCGACAGCTCGCGGAAGAGCACCCCGCTGCTCCACTCGTCGCCGACGATGTGGTGCATCGACAGCAGCAGCACGTGCTCCTCGGCGCCCAGCCGCAGCAGCGCCGCGCGGAAGAGGGGTCCCGCCGAAAGGTCGAACGCCCGCCGCTC
>DATING010001075.1:0-5368 GCA_035474555.1 Longimicrobium sp.
TCGTCGCGGGAGCGGCGTGTTCGGGGTGCGGGGTTCCGGGTAAAGGGGACGGAGTATACATTGTAGCCTGCGTGAAGTTCTAGATTCACTCTACGCGGGAGGGCGATGTATGCGGCAGGATGGAGTGCAGCGGAAGACGTCTCTCGCGGTGCGGGCGCGGGCGAAGGCGCTGCGGAAGGCGCAGACGCCCGCGGAGCAGATGTTGTGGCGCGTGCTGCGCGATCGCTCCGTAAACGGACTGAAGTTTCGGCGGCAGCACCCGCTCGACGGCTTCGTGCTCGACTTCTTCTGTCCCGACGCGAAGCTGTGCGTGGAGCTGGACGGCGACATCCACGACGCGCAGCAGGAGCGGGACGCCGAGCGCACCGCGCAACTGGAAGCCCGCGGCATGCGCGTCCTCCGCTTCCGCAACGAGGAGGTGGAGGACAACATGCCCGCCGTCCTCCGCCGCATCGCGAAAGCCGCCACGCGCGCCGCGCGTGGTGCGGACCTGGCGGAGGCGGAAGCCCATGCGTGACGAGCTCTTCCAGGAACTGCTTGGGAACGCGGAGGCGGCGGGTGCGTGGTTGCGCAATGAAGACATCGAGCCATCGCGGGTGACATTCGTGGGCGAACCGGACCCGCGGCAGGTGCGTGCCAAGCTCGGCATGTCGCACGAGGATTTCGCCGCCGCGCTGTGTATCACGCCGGAGGAGCTGGCGCGGTGGGAGCGCGGCCACCGTGATCCGGACGGCGCAGCCGCGCGGCTGCTGTGGATCGCGGAGCACCACCCGGACGTCTTCCGGAACTCGGCCGCGCGAACCAATGCCCGTTAGAAGTTTATACCCTCTCCCACGCAGTTTGTGGGAGAGGGTGCGAGCCTAAGCGAGCGGGTGAGGGCCACACGCCGCGTGCCCCGGAATCCCGTGAATCCCGCAGATCCCCATGCCCATCTCCGCCCGCGAAGACTATCTGCTGCGCATGATCCAGCAGATGGGCGCCGTACTGGCCCGCATGCTGGGGCTCAAGAACGGCGGGCAGGTGCAGGAGGCGCTGCAGACGCTGGACGACGCCGAGGGCGAGCTGCTGGGCCCCATGGCGCAGGTGGTGCCGCGGCTGGACTCCGCCACGGCGGCGCACGTGCTGGGCGAGCCGCAGCGCATTGCCGCGTGGGCGCGGCTGCTGCACGAGCGCGCCGACCTGCTGCGCATGGCAGGCGACGACGCGGGCGCCCGGCTCGCTGCCCAGCGCGCCGTGGAGCTGGCGGCGGAGGCCCAGGCACGGGCGGCGGGATACGAGAAGGCCGTTCGGGAGCTGCTGGGCACACTGGCGGACGCCCCCCGCCCGGTGTAACCGGCCAAAATCGAGGGCCGCGGCGCGTGCGCGCGCCGCGGATTCGTTGTATAATGCCCGGCGCCTCTCGCCTGGTATATTGAATATCCCTGCCACGTGTCCGGCCTGTGGCACACGCGATGCGCAACGTGCGCCTTGCGCTCCAGGCTTTGTCTAATGAAATTCCGGACAGTCGAATCCCGGCATTCCCCGCCGCGCGGCAATCCGGGCGCATTCCCAGGGGCAGAAAATCGTCCAGGCGCGGCATTGCAGGACCACACCCAGCAGTTTGGACACACCATGAGCTACCGCATCAAGCGAGTCGCCCACCTCACCGGGATCAACCCCGCCACCCTGCGCGCCTGGGAACGGCGCTACGGGCTGGTGGCGCCGGACCGCACCAACTCCGGCTACCGCCTCTACACCGACGAAGACGTTGCGATGCTCTCGCGCATCAAGGCCCTGGTGGACGACGGGCTGACGATCGGCGAGGCCATTGGCCGCGTGCGGCGGGGCTCGGAGCCCCTGCCGGCGGACCGCGGCGGTCCGTCCGTGCGCGAGGCGCGCTTCCGGATGCTGGAGGCGCTGCTCTCGTTCGACCGGCGCGGGGCGCTGGACGCGTACGAGGAGGTGCTGCGCCTGCCCCCCGACCGGCGGGTGGAAGAGGTGCTGCTCCCCGTGCTGCGCGAAGTGGGCGAGCTGTGGCAGGCCGGCGAGTGCGGCGTGGGCGAGGAGCACTTCGCCAGTGCGTTCGTGCGCGAAAAGCTGGCGGGGATCATCGGCGACCTGGACACGGGCTCCGCCCGCGGCCCCGAGGCCATGTGCGCGGGCGTTCCCGGCGAGCTGCACGAGGCGGGGCTCATGGCGGCGGCCATCCACCTGGCCAGCCGCGGGTGGCGGGTGGTGTACCTGGGCACCAACATCCCCGTGGAGGAGCTGCGCCGCATCCTGCACCAGCGCCGCCCGGCCATGTTCTGCACGTCGGTGGTGAACGCCATGTCCATCGCGGACTTTCGCCGGCTGTCGCGCGAGTTGCGCGAGGCCGCGCCGGCCGACACGGAGGTGGTGATCGGCGGCCCCGGCGTGCCACCGCCCTTCTCCATCGAGCCCGGCGTGCGCTGCGCCGAGGACCTGAGCGAGCTGGTGCGCGTGGCCGCCTGACCCGCCCCGCACGCTCGATCACAGAAGCCCCGCCCGGCGCACGCCGGGCGGGGCTTCGTGTATCTGCCGCAAGGCCGATCGGCGATCCACGGATCGTCCATCGGTGCGCAGGAATCCCCGTCGCCGTGAAGAGAGCGAGCGGTGAGGAGAACGAGCCGTGAGGAGAGCGAATAAATTCGCGGCTACAACTTCACACTGTCGGCCTGCGCCGACACCACCGCTCGCTCCTCGCGCCCGGTCGCGTCACATCCGCTCGTCACGCCCCGCTCTCCCCCTACCCGGTCGACGCTGGGCCAGCGGTGACGGAACCCGCCGCGCTTCCTGCCTGCGCGCCCTCTGCCTGGACCGGGGACGATGCATCCACGGCGACCGCGGGCAAATCGACGTCGACCGGTGACGGCGGATCCATGGCGACGGCCGCCTCCACATCCACCTCCACCGAGGACGACGAACCCGACGCGAGGGCAGGCTCCGCATCCCCCTCCGCGGCGGAGACGGCATCCATCGGAACGGCCTGCTCCGCGTCCGCCCGCGCCACCGCCTCCTCGGCTTCGCGCGCGATGCGCTCGGCGGCGCGGAGCTGCGTGGCCGCGCGGATGCGGGCCGTCAGCTCGTGCAGCAGGCGGCGCGCGGTGGGCTCGCCCAGGTCGATGATGGCCGCCTGCCGTCCGCCGGCCGCGGTATCCACCACCACCGTGGCGAGGCCGCGCCGGCGCTGAAAGGGCGTGGCGCGCAGGTGCAGCGTCTGCAGCTTGCGGTCGGGGACGATCCAGGTGACGCGCGTCAGCACCCCGCTGCGCGCCATCACGTAGCCAGGCGGCAGCGCCCAGCCCCGGGCCCGGTACGCCCACCCCGCGGCCAGCCAGGGCAGCGGCAGCAGGAGCGCCATCCACGGCGCCAGCATCCCCGCCGGCTGCACGTCCAGCCAGCGCGCCACCCAGAACGGCGCCCAGACGATCAGCAGCCGGACCAGGTAGCCGAAGGCAAGCCGCCGCCGCGCGGCCGGGTGCACGGGCTGCAGCGGCGTATCCGCATCCGCGTCGCCAAAGATGCCGCGCACCAGCCGCCCCACCTCGGCGCGGCGGGCGATGGGGACGAACGCCTCTGCCCCGCCCCGTTGCCCCGGGGTGCCGCCCGCCGTCTCGATGCTCAGCGACGCCAGCCCCAGCAGCCGCCGGGGGAGCGACTCTTCCACGCGGATGGCCTGCACGCGCTCCAGCGGCACGCTGGCCTCGTGCACCGTCAGCAGGCCGTAGCGCTTGCGCATCTCCCCGCCCTCCACGGCCAGCGTAAAGCCGTGGTAGCGCACGACGGCGCCGGCGATGGAGATCAGCCACCCCAGGACCAGGAACAGGATCACCAGGCCGATCCCGAACGCCAGCCACGATTCCGCCGCGCGGCCCATCACCGCGTCGCCCACCTGCTCGAAGAAGGGCAGCGGCAGGTCGTCCGCGAACTGCAGCAGGCCGGCCAGCGCCGCGGCGATCACCCCCGCCTCGTTGGCCGTGGCGCCCGCCCGCAGCACGTCCCCCGTGGAGAGCCGGGCCAGGGGCGGCGCGGCGGGGCGCTCGACGGTATCCGCCGCCTCGCCGTCCACCGCGGCGGGGGCGGATGCGCGGCGGTGGGCCAGCAGCCGCACGCGCGCGGCCTGCGCCTCCGCCAGCCCCAGCACGGAGAGCACGGCCTCCGCCTCCGTGCCGGCGCCGGCCGTCTCCACGCGCAGCTCCGCCACGCCCAGCACGCGGTGCAGCACGTTCTGCCTCACCTCCACGTTCTGCACGCGGGCCAGGGGGATCACCCGGTTGCGGCGGCTCAGCACGCCCGAGCGCAGCAGCAGCTCGTCGCCCGTGAGCCGCCAGCGGTACAGCGTGTACGTGAGCGTGGCGCCGATGAGCGCGGGCACCGCCAGCGCCGCGGCGAAGATGGGGAGCATCCGCGCGATCTGCCCGTCGCCCAGGCCAAAGCCGCCCACGAGCGCCGGCCACACCATCTGCCGCGCGATGGTGATGGCCGAAAAGCCCAGCGTCAGCGGGTGCAGCCGCCGCCCGCCCTCGTCCAGCGCCACGGCCGCCTCAGACGGCATCGTCCGTCCCGCTCAGCCGCACCAGCTCGTCGCGCAGCGCCTCCGCGCGCGCCGTCGCCAGGCCGGGGATGGCCACCATGGCCCCCACGCTCCCCGCCGTGAAGATGACGACGGTGGCGAGGCCCATCATCCGCTCCACGGGGCCCTGGCGCGTGTCCACGTGCTGGATGCGCGAGTGCAGCACCACGCTTTCCGTGCGCCACAGCCACCCGTGCGCCACCCGCACGTCCGCCGGCCCCACGCGAAAGACGAAGTGCCGGTAGCGCCGCGTCGGCACCTGCATGACGTACGTCGCCGCCACGGGCGCCATGAGGCTGGCCCATGCGGGCGAGCGGTCGAACACGAACAGCGCGACGGCGGCCAGGGAGATCCACACGATCCATCCCAGGGCCGCGTTCACCTGCCAGAGCAGCTCGACCCGGGGGTCCAGCCGCTCGTCGGGTGCCTGGGGCTCCGCCGGGGCAAGATCGGCCTGCACGTCGTCGTCCAGGAGCGTCATCGGGGGGCGTGGGGGTGTCGGTTGATCCAGCGCGCGGACAGCAGGTACGCGGGCACGCTGGCGGCCATCACGGCGCCCGCGTAGAGCGTGGTGCGCGGGTCGGCGGCCACGGAGCCGGCCAGGAACGCCAGCGAGCCCAGCAGGGCGGCGCCCGTGGTCCACGGATATCCCCACGCACGATACGGCCGCGGAGTTTCAGGCTCGCGCCGCCGCAGCACGAACACGCACGCGAACGCCAGCACGTACACGGCGACGAAGAAAAACGAGAGCACGCCGATGATGGTGCTGAACGCCCCCGTGGCGATAAACGCCAG
>DATING010001076.1:0-2313 GCA_035474555.1 Longimicrobium sp.
CCCAGCAACCGCTGCTACTTCTGCAAGAGCGAGCTGTGGACGCGGCTCACGGAGCTGGCCCGCGAGCGCGGTTTTGGCGCCGTGCTGGACGGCAGCAACGCGGACGACGTGGGCGACCACCGGCCGGGCGCCGTGGCCGCGGACGAGAACGCCGTCCGCTCGCCGCTGCTGGAGGCCGGGCTCACCAAGGCCGAGATCCGCGAATGGTCGCACGAGCTGGGGCTGCCCACGTGGGACCAGCCGGCCGCGCCCTGCCTGGCGTCGCGCATCCCGTACGGCATCTCCGTCACGCCGGAGCGGCTGCGGCAGATCGAGGCGGCGGAGCTGGGCCTGCGCGCCCTTGGCTTCCGCGACTTTCGCGTGCGGCACCACGACGGCATCGCGCGGCTGGAGGTGCACCCGGCGGAGATCGCCCGCGCGGCCGAGCTGCGGCAGGACATCGCGTCCGCCGTGCGCGATGCCGGCTTCCGGCGCGTGCTCATCGACCTCCAGGGCTACCGCCGCGGCTCGCTGAACGAGGGGCTGGCGGGCGGGCAGCTGGTTCAGCTGGGAGCGTGGGGATGACGGACGCGCGCATCCCCGCGGCGGAGCGGGTGCTGGCCACGCACGGCGTGTACGGCGCCGAGGTGTCGGTAGAGGGCCACGAGCGCGAGATCGCGGCGCTGCGGGTGCCGGACGGCGCGTGGCAGCGGATGATGGGCGACGACGGCGCCGCCATCGCGGCGGAGGTCAAGGCGCTGGGATTCCGCTACGTGGCGCTGGACCTGGCGGTGGAAGACGAGCCCGCCCCCGCGCCGGACTGAGCGGATGACGGACGACGTCGTCTACCTGGACTACGCGGCGACGTCGGCCATCCGCCCCGAATCTGTCACCGAGGCCGTCGTCCGCTACCTGCGCGACGTGGGCGCCACGCCGGGCCGCGCGGGGCACCGGCGCGCGGTGCAGGCGGGGCGCATCGTCTTTCGCTGCCGGCGCGCGCTGGCGGCGCTCTTCAACGCGCCCGGCGACCCCGGGCGCGTGACGTTTCACCTGAACGCCACGCACGCCCTGAACGCCGCGCTCTTCGGGCTGCTGGCGCCGGGGGACCGCGTGGTCCGCACGGCGTACGACCACAACGCCGTCCGCCGCCCCGTGCAGGCCCTGGCCGCGCGCGGCGTGACGGAAGTCGTGCTCCGTGGAAATCCCGCCGGCACGGTGGACCTCGACGAGGCGGAGCAGGCGCTGCGGGGCGCGAACGTCCTCGTCATCCCCCACGCCAACAACGTGCTGGGCGTGGCGCTGCCGGTGGCGGAGCTGGCGGAGCTCGCGCACGCGGCCGGCGCCGTGGTCCTGGTGGATGCGGCCCAGTCCGCCGGCCACCTGCCCGTGGACGTGCAGCGGATGGGGATCGACCTGCTCGCCTTTACCGGCCACAAGGGGCTGCTGGGGCCGCAGGGCACGGGCGGGCTGTGGATCCGCGAGGGGATCGAGATCCCGCCCGGGCTCTTCGGCGGGACGGGCGGGGACTCGGATTCGCCGGACATGCCCGCGCTGCTGCCGGACCGGCTGGAGGCGGGCTCGCAGAACGGGCCCGGGATCGCCGGCCTGCTCGCGGGCGTCGAGTGGCTGGCGGAGCATGGCGCCGACGCGGTCCACGCGCGGGAAGACGCGCTCAAGTGGCGGCTGTGGGACGGGCTCTCCGCCCTCCCCGGCGTCGCCGTCCACAGCCCGGATCATCGTGCCGTGCCGAGCGTGGGGATCGTCACGATCACGGTGGATGGGGCGGATTCCGCGACCGTGGCGCGGCGGCTGGACACGGAGTTCGGCGTGCTGGTGCGCGCGGGGCTGCATTGCGCGCCGGAGTCGCACGACCTGCTGGGAACGGGGCAGACGGGCGCCGTGCGATTCTCGGTGGGATGGGCGACGACGGTGGAGGACATCGACCGCGCCGTGGCAGCCGTGGCGCACGTGGCGGAAACAAAAGGCAGTCCGCGCGGGTAGCCTCACCCGCGACCGTCCACCCGACGGGACACGGCGGATGTGGCGGATTCGTTGGATGCAGCGGATGCGGTTACGTCGCGATGCCTGCCACGGTGCACGGCACTCGCCTCGCGACGGACCCGCCGGCGAAGGCCGGCATCACGTTTTCGGTGCCGCGATTTCAATCGCCGGGGACGGGACGCGGCCGCGGAGCCGAAATCCGTCGCGGGCAGGATCGATTCGCCGGAGCGGTGTCGTGATCCGGATCGGTGGATCGATCGCGTCCGGGAGAGGACCGGCTGGCGAGGGCTGAGGTCGAGTACGGGACGGTAGAGCCTTCGGCCGGCGCCGGGG
>DATING010001077.1:0-2867 GCA_035474555.1 Longimicrobium sp.
TCGTCGCGTCTTCATTCACTTTCGCACTTTCGCACTTTCGCACTTTCGCACTTTCGCACTTTCGCACTGGGGTTTGGGCGTGTCCCTCCGCTGCGCTCCGGGCCGGGCTGCGCGCGCCGTAGGGCACGATACAACTGTGCCCAACGGCGCCGAGCCCCCTGCGCGTCAGGGCAACGATACGGCTGTTGCCCCGCCGCTCCGGGTTCTCGGCCCTGCGGGCGCGCATCCCTCACGCGACGCACCCGGTCCGCCGGGTCCGCGCCGGCCCTCACCCCCCGGCCCCCTCTCCCGTACACGACCGGTCAGCACCCTCAGGTGCCATCCCCGTACGGGAGAGGGGGAGAAGGCCGTGCACCGGCTGCTTGTCTCCCCCTCTCCGCGAGGACCGAGCGGGGAGGGGCCGGGGGGAGGGGCGCTCCGCGCGTGCAGGAGGCCCGCCGTCCTGCACGGCCTCCGTTCCCCAACCCCTCCCCCGACGTTGGGGGAGGGGTCGCCCGCCGTCGCGAGGAACGAGCGAAAAGGCGGGCGGGGGAGAGGGCCCCGCGTCCGCGGAGCGGCGCGCGCTCCGTTTGCATCCGCGGCCGCTCCCAGGCGCATGTCGGCTTTCCTGCAAGCTACGCGCTTGGCGCCGCGTCCGCACCTGCGCGGGGAACGCCGTGATGCGCCGCTGGCCGACGGCGCGGAACCCGCATTAGATTCCGCTCCGTGAGCGAATCGCACCGCAGGTCCCGGCTGAACGTTCTCCTGGCGCTACTGCTCGTGGCGCTGGTGGCCGGGGCCGTTCCCGTCCGTGCCCCGGCCTCCCGGGGCGAAAAGTCGTCCGGCACCTCCGCCTGGCGTGCGGCTTCCGCGCGCCCGCTGGCGCCGCGGCCGGACCTGGACCTGCGCGGCTTTCCCCCGCTCCCGGCCGCCGCGCCGGAGCTCCTCCCCGTCGTCACGCTGGTCCGCGCGGACGCACCCCGTCCGCCGCGAACGGTCGTCCCGGTGCCGCCGGCGCAGCGCTCGCCGCTCCCCCGCGCCCCGCCCGCCGCATAGCCCTCGCCTGACCTGGCCGTCCGCCGATGTGCGGACGGGGCCGTCCGCACCGTGCGGGCGGCGTGAGGACGCTATGCAACCTTCGAAAGATGAACAACGTCAAGGTCTTCGGGCTGATGGCGCTGCTCACCGGCCTGTTCGCGGCCGTGGGCGGAGCCATCGGCGGAAGCAGCGGGATCGTCATCGCCCTGCTGCTGGCCGGGGGGATGAACCTGTTCGCGTACTGGAACTCCGCGAAGATGGTGCTGCGGATGTACGGGGCAGAGACCGTGTCCCCCGAAAGCGCGCCGGCGCTGTACGAGATGGTGGACCGCCTGCGCCAGCGCGCGGGGCTCCCCATGCCCACGGTGGCCGTGGCGCCGCACGCGCAGCCCAACGCCTTTGCCACCGGGCGCAATCCGCAGAACGCCGTCGTGTGCGTGACGGACGGCCTCATGCAGCTGGTTACGCGCGAGGAGCTGGAGGGCGTCATTGCGCACGAGCTGGCGCACATCAAGAACCGCGACATGCTCCTTCAGACGTTCACCGCTACCCTGGCCGGCGCCGTCAGCTCGCTGGGCCAGATGGCGATGTGGAGCAGCCTGTTCGGCGGGGACGACGAGGAGGGCGGGGGCAACGCGCTGGTGATGGCCCTCGTCGCTCCCCTGGCCGCCGGGCTCGTGCAGATGGCCATCAGCCGCCAGCGCGAGTTCAAGGCCGACGCCGTGGGCGCCGAGATCTGCGGCCGCCCGCTGGCCCTGGCCGGCGCGCTGCGCAAGCTGGACGACTACGCGCACCGCATCCCCATGCAGGTGTCGCCCGCCGTGGCACCCCTGGCGCAGGTCAATCCGCTCGCCGCCTTCGGCGGGGGGATGGCGCGGATGTTCAGCACGCATCCGCCCACGGAGGCCCGCGTGCAGCGCCTGGAGCAGCTGGCCCGCGCGGCCTGATCCAACCTGCCGCGAACCGCCGCCCGCGTGACCGCGCGGGCGGCGCTCCGGCCAATCCACCTTACTTTTTCGCCGGATCATCACCATGGAGCTGTTCACCGATCCCCAGGTGTGGGTCGCGTTCCTCACCCTGCTGGCGCTGGAGCTGGTGCTGGGGGTGGACAACGTCGTCTTCATCTCCATCCTGGCGGGCAAGCTGCCGCCGGAGCAGCGCAAGAAGGCCCGCCAGCTGGGGCTGGCGCTGGCGCTCGTCACGCGCATCCTGCTGCTCTTTTCCCTGGCGTGGATCATCCGCCTGACGGCCCCGCTGTTCGAGGTCATGGGCCACGCCTTCAGCGGCCGCGACCTCATCCTGCTGGGCGGCGGCCTGTTCCTGATGGGCAAGGCCACCCACGAGATGCACGTGCGCCTGGAGGGCGACGAGGGGCACTCGTCCGCCAAGGTGCCGCCCTCATTCAACGGGGTGATCATCCAGATCCTGCTGCTGGACGTGGTGTTCTCGCTGGACAGCGTGATCACGGCCGTGGGGATGGTGGAGCAGATCGAGGTGATGGTCGCGGCCGTCGTCATCGCAGTGGGGGTGATGCTCGTCTCGGCCGGCGCAATCAGCGACTTCGTGGAGCGGCATCCCACGGTCAAGATGCTGGCGCTGTCGTTCCTGCTGCTGATCGGCGTCACGCTGATCGCGGACGGCCTGGGGCACCACATCCCCAAGGGCTACATCTACTTCGCGATGGGCTTCTCCGTGTTCGTGGAAGTCCTCAACCTGCGCGCCCGGGCCAAGAGCAAGCCCGTCCACCTGCGCGAGGCGTACGTCGAGGAGCCGGTTGTGCCGGCGGCGCCGGGTACGTTGCGGCGTGACGGCGCGGCGGGGTGACGGAGTGCGTAAGTGCGTAAGTGCGG
>DATING010001078.1:0-1627 GCA_035474555.1 Longimicrobium sp.
GCTCCACGAAGAACCCCGTCACCTGCTCGGTGATGGGGAACGGCACCACGATCACCGAGCGCAGGGGCATGGGAAGCCCGCGGCGCTGCCACTCGTCGCGCACCCCGTCGAACAGGGGCGAGGTGGAGACGTCGCCCACCAGCACCGGCAACCCCGTGTGCAGCGCCTCGCGCACCTCCGGGTACACGGCCAGGTCCAGCTCCAGCCCGTCCGTCAGCTCCGCCTCGGACGAGGCGGCCACGCGCGCCACGCTCTCCCCCTGCTGCACGACGAGCACCGAGCAGCGCGCCACGCCCAGGATCTCGCTCGTCCGCGAGGTCACCAGGTGGAACATCTCGTCCGCCGTGACCACCCGGTTCAGCTCGCGGATCAGGTCGATGGCCTGCAGCCGCATGCGGGCGGCCTCGCGGGCGCGGCGCAGGTCGCGGTTGCGGCGCACGTGGTTCTCCACCCGCGCCAGCAGCTCGTCCAGCCGGAACGGCTTGGTCAGGAAGTCCACCGCGCCGTCGCGCAGCGCGCTCACGGGGAGGGCGCCGTCGTTGGTGGCGGTGATCAGCACCACGGGGATGTCCACCCAGCGGGCGTCCATCCGCAGGGCGCGCAGCACTTCGAGCCCGCTCATCTCGGGCATCATCACGTCCAGCAGCAGCAGGTCGGGGAGCGTGTCGGCCCCCTCCAGCAGGTCCAGCACGGCACGCCCGCTCACGGCCGTGCGAACGTGGTAGCCGGTCACCTTGAGAGCGCGGTCGAGCCCCTGCAGGATGGACGGGTTGTCGTCGGCGACGAAGACGGTGGCGGGACTGTCGTTCATTCAGGTGCGGCGGTGGAGGGCCCGTCGGTCCGGGCGGATGAACACTGCAAGGCGGTCCCGCGGCGGCGGCGGATACGGGCCGTAGGATCGGACACGTCGGGATGTACGCCTGGGGCGGGTATCGGACGGCAGCCGGCCCGGCGCGCGCGCCGTTCGCGGATGCGCGCGGTACAGTGCCGCAGGGCAAGGTCCGGACCATGGGGGTCGCATCCCGCCGGCCCAGCGGCGGCGCGATTCGCGTCCCATCCCGGGGCGTTTCCGTGGGGCGAAACTGCCACGCTGCTGCACCAGCATTGTCCCATGGGGGCCCCGGTCCGTTTCCTGCCTCCCCACCCGACAGCCGGCCGTCCGCAAACCCGACACCCGTCCGCCCGGAACCGTTGTCCGTCCGTCCGTTTTTCCGCGCCGCTCTGTTGATCGCCGCGCTGCCGCTGCTGGCCGCGTGCCGCGACGAGGTGTCGCCGTGGGCGCAGGAGCGCATCGTCCGCATGACGCTGCGCGAGCAGGTGGCGCAGATGGTGGCGCCCGCCGTCTACATCCGCCCCGACGCGCGCCCCGCGCAGGACACCGTCCTGGCGCGGCGGCTGTCCGCGTCGGGGGTGGGCGGCGTGCGGCTGCTCCCCGGCTCGGGGGCGGTGGCGGCGCGGCGCGTGGCCGTGCTGCAGTCCATGGCGCGCCGCCCCCTGCTGGTGATCGCGGACCTGGACCGCGGGGCCGGCGGCGCCCTGGCCGGCGCGGACGAGCTCCCCCCGCCCGCGGCCCTGGCGTCGTGGAACGGGGAACGGGTCGCGGAGGCGGCCGCGCGCGCCGCGGAAG
>DATING010001079.1:0-4477 GCA_035474555.1 Longimicrobium sp.
ACGACGCGATCGCATCGGCATCCGCGGACGCGCCGCCTCCGCTCGCCGCGCCGGACAACCTGGCGTACGTCATCTACACGAGCGGATCCACCGGCAAGCCCAAGGGGGTGCTGATCGAGCACCGCACGGCCTCCGCCGTCCTGCACTGGCTGCGGGGGGCGGTGACGGACGAGGAGCGGGCGTGCGCGCTGGGGGCCACGTCCGTGTGCTTCGACGTGTCCGTGGCGGAGATCTTCGGGACGCTGTGCTGGGGCGGCACGCTGGTGCTGGTGGACGACGCGCTGGCGCTGGCGCACGTTCGCGAGCCCATCCGCCTGGCCAGCATGGTGCCCACGGCCGCCGCGGAGCTGCTGCGGCAGGGCGCGATCCCGCCCACCATCCGCACCCTCGCGCTGGGTGGCGAGCCCGTGACGCGCGCGCTGGCGGACGCGCTGTACGCGGGGACGGGCGTGGAGCGCATCCTCAACCTCTACGGGCCCACGGAAGATACGACGTATTCCACGTGCGTCGTCGTTCCGCGCGATCCCCATCACCCCGTGACCGTCGGGCGGCCGGTGACGGGGTCGGCGGTGCGGGTGCTGGACGGGGGATTCCGGCCGGTGGAAGCCGGCGGCGAGGGCGAGCTGTTCATGGCGGGCGCGGGGGTCACGCGCGGCTACCTGCGCCGGCCGGGGCTGACGGCGGAGCGCTACCTCCCCGATCCGCTGTCCCCCCTCCCTGGCGCGCGGATGTACCGCACCGGCGACCTGGGCCGCGCGCGCCCGGACGGCGAGTACGACTGCCTGGGCCGCAGGGACCGGCAGGTGAAGATCCGCGGCTTTCGCGTGGAGCCGGAGGAGGTGGAGGCCGCCCTCGCCGCCCACCCCGCCCTGGCCGAGGCCGCCGTCGCCGCGCAGGTGGATGCGGCGGGGGAAACGCGGCTGGTGGCGTGGACGGCGGCGGCGGCGGGGACGGGCGCGCCGAGCGGGGCGGAGCTGCGCGCGTTCCTCAAGGCGCGGCTGCCGGACTGGATGATCCCCGGCGCGTTCGTCCCCCTCCCCGCCCTGCCGCGCACGCCGAACGGCAAGGTGGACCGACTGGCCCTGGTGGCGCCGGAGGCGTTCGCCCGCGAGGACGCGGCGTACGTGGCGCCCCGCACGCCCGTGGAGGAGATCCTGTGCACGGTGTGGGCGCGGGTGATGGGCGAGCCGCGCATCGGCGTGCGCGACGACTTCTTCGCGCTGGGCGGGCACTCCCTGCGTGCCGTGCAGATCGTGGCGCGGCTGCGCGAGACGCTGGGGGTGGAGCTTCCCCTCCCCGCCGTCTTCCAGGCGCCCACGGTGGAGGCGCTGGCGACGGAGGTGGAGCGGGCGATGGGGAGCAGTCCATCCACCGAGGCGATCGAATCCGTCGATCGCAGCGGCCCGCTCCCGCTCTCACCCGCGCAGGAGGCGGTGTGGTTCTTCGAGCGATTGTCGCCGGGGATGCGCTCGTACCAGTTCCAGGCGGCCCTGCGCATGCGCGGCGACCTGGACGCGCCGGCCCTGGAGCGCGCGCTGACGGAGGTGGTGCGCCGCCACGAGATCTTCCGCACCGTCTTCCGTGAGGTGGACGGGCACCCCGCGCAGCTCGTGCAGCCGCCGTGGGCCGTCGCCCTGCCGGTGGTGGACGCGACGGCGCTCCCGGATGATGAGGTGGACGCGCGCTACGCGGAGGCGTTCGCGCGGCCGTTCGACGCGGGCGCGCTGCCGCTGGTGCGCTGGACGCTGTTCCGTACGGGCGCGCGCGAGCACGTGCTGCTGATCGTGGAGCACCACCTGGTGCACGACGGCTGGTCGTTCGGCGTGTTTCTGCGCGAGCTGACGTCACTCTACGCCGCGCTGGTGCACGGGGACGCGCCGCCGCCGGAGCCGCGGCTGCAGTTCGGCGACTTTGCCGTGTGGCAGCGCGCCTGGACGCGCTCCGCCGAGGCGCGGCGGGGGCTGGAGTTCTGGAAGCAGAAGCTGGCCGGCGCGCCCCCCGCGCTGGACCTGCCCACGGACTTTCCCCGCCCGCCGCGCATCTCCTTTCGCGGCGAGTCGGTGCACGTCCATCTCCCCACCGAGCTGGCCCACGCGGCGGACGAGTTCAGCCGGCGCCACGGCGTAACGCTCTACATGACGCTGACGGCGGCGTTCCAGGCGCTCGTCCGGCGCTACACGGGGCAGGAGGACTTCTGCCTGGGCGGCGGATCGGCCGGGCGGCGGCTGCGGGAGTCGGAGGACCTGATCGGGATGATCGTCAACGTCATCCCCCTGCGCGCGGACCTGCGCGGCGACCCGGACTTTCACACGCTCGTGCAGCGCGTGCGGCGGACGGCGCTGGAGGCGTATCCGCACCAGGACGTGCCCTTCGCCGACATCGTGGACGCGGTGCAGCCGGAGCGCTCGCTGGACCGGCTACCCATCTTCCAGGCGGCGTTCAACATGCACCACGCGCCGTATCCCGACCTGCGCGTGGCGGGGCTGGAGCTGGACGTGACGGAGGCGCTGGGCAACGCGACGGCCAAGTTCGACCTGCAGGTGATCGTCATCCCCCGCGCCCAGCAGAACGCGGCCGCCCGCAAGGAGGTGGCGCTCATCTGGGAGTACGCCACGGAGCTGTTCCGCCGCGAGACGGTGGAGCGGATGTGGGGGCACTACCAGCGTCTGCTCGCGTCGCTGCTGGCGGACCCCGTGCGCCCTGTCTCCGCCGCGCCGCTGCTGGATGACGCGGAGCGGGCGCAGGTGGTGGATGCGTGGAGCCGCGCGGAGGGCGCCTATCCGCGCGACGCGACCCTCCACGCGCTCTTCCGCGAGCAGGCAGCGCGCGCGCCGTATGCCCCGGCAATCGACTGGGGCACGCGGACGATGACGTACGAGGAGCTGGAAGCGGCGTCGGAGCGCGTGGCGCGGCGGCTGCGGGCGTTGCGGCTGGGCGCGGAGGCCCGCATCGGCGTGGCTATGGAGCGCGGGCCGGAGCTGATCGCCGCCGTACTCGGCGTGCTGAAGGCGGGCGGCGCGCACGTCCCCCTGGACGCGGACTTTCCCGCCGCGCGGCTTGCGTTCATGCAGGCGGATGCCGGCGTCGCGGCGCTCGTCGTGGCGGACACGGTGCCGGCGGCGCTGGCGGACTTCGCCGGCCCCGTGCTGCGTATGGATGCGCTCGATGACGGATCGGCCGCTGTGATTCCGGCGGATGCGATTCCGGCGGATGTGATTCCGGCAGATGTGATTCCGGCAGATGCGGACGGGGCAGATGCGAATGACGCAGCGGATTCCTTCGCCGCGGCGGATTCGCTGGCGAGCGTGTTCTACACGTCGGGATCCACGGGGACGCCCAAGGGGATCGGCATCACGCACCGCGGCGTCGTGCGGCTGGTGCGCGGCACCAACTGGGCGGATCTCGAGGGCGGCGCACGCGTCTCGCAGACGGCCAGCGCCGCGTTCGATGCCTTCTCCATGGAGGTGTGGGGCGCGCTGCTGAACGGCGGATGCATCGTCGGCATCGACCGCGACACGCTGCTCTCGCCGGCGGGGCTGCGGACGCGGGTGCGAGAGGGGCGCATCACCACGCTGTTCCTTACGCCGGCGGTCTTCAACGAGGTGGCGCGCGAGGCGCCGGACACGTTCGCGGGGATCGAGATCGTCACGGGCGGCGAGGCGGCGGAGCCGGAGTCGTTCCGCCGGGCGCTGCGGGCCGGCGCGCGGCGGGTGGCCAACGTGTACGGGCCCACGGAAAACTCGTCGCTCTCCACCGTCTGCATGGTGGATGCGCTGCCGGAGGACGCCGCGTCCGTGCCCATCGGCCGGCCCATCGTCAACAGCACGGTCTACGTGCTGGACGAGCGGATGGAGCCCTGCCCCGCCGGCGTGCCCGGCGAGCTGTACGTGGGCGGCGCGGGGGTGGCGCGCGGCTACGTGGGCCGGCCGGGGCTCACGGCGGATCGCTTCGTCCCGGACCCGTTCGGGCCGGCGGGGGCGCGGCTGTACCGCACGGGAGACCGCGGTCGCTGGCTGCCGGAGGGGGAAATCGAGTTCCTGGGCCGCGTGGATGCGCAGGTCAAGATCCGCGGCTTCCGCATCGAGCCGGGCGAGGTCGAGGCCGCCCTGCGCGCGCTCCCGGAGGTGGCGGACGCGGCCGTGGCGGCCCGTGCGGACGGGGACGGTGCGCTGGCCCTCGCCGCGTACGTGGTCCCCGCCCCCGGCGGGGAGACGGACGCGGCCGGGGTGCGCGCGCGGCTGGCGGAGCGGCTGCCGCACTACATGATGCCCGCGACCATCACGCTGCTGGACGCGCTGCCGCTCACCGCCACGGGCAAGGTGGACCGCCGCGCGCTCCCCGACCCCGCCCCGCCCCCCGCCGTGGAGGCGGGCTTCGAGCCTCCCGCCACGGACGATGAGCGCGCCATCGCGGCCGCCTGGGCCGAGGCGCTCGGCGTGGAGCGGATCGGCGCGACGGACGGGTTCTTCGCGCTGGG
>DATING010001080.1:0-8489 GCA_035474555.1 Longimicrobium sp.
GATGGAGGCCCGGCTGGAGCGCCTGGAGCGCCTGGTCCAGGACCTTCACCGCCGCCTCCCGCCCCTCCCGGCGAACGCCGCGCTCGCCGACGGCGCGCCGCTGGCTGCCGTGGCCGCGGTCCCCGTCGCAACGGGGCTCGCGCCGCGCGCCCCGCTCCCCGGCGCCGTTCCACCGCCCCGCGCGGAGGCGCCGGGCGCGAACCGGCGGCGCAATCCCTACGGCGCGATGGAGTCCGTCTTGGGCGAGGGCAGCCCCTTCGCATGGGACGGGCAGACGTGGCTCAACCGGCTGGGGATCGGCCTGCTGCTGCTGGGCGTGGCGCTGCTCTTTCGCTACTCCATCGACATGGGCTGGCTCACCCCGGCCGTGCGGGTGAGCTTCGGCGCGGCGGTGGGCGCGGTGCTCACCCTCGTGGGGCTGCGGATGAACGAGCAGCGCCGCTTCGCCTCCGTGCTGCTGGGCGGGGGGATGGCCACGTTCTACATCACGGGATGGGCGGCGTTCAACCTGTACGCGCTGGTGGGCTACGGGCTGGCGTTCGCGGGGATGATGCTGATCACCGCCGGCGCCTTTGCCCTCGCGATGTGGCGGGGGCAGCCGGCGCTGGCCATCCTGGGCGCGCTGGGCGGGCTGGGGACGCCGCTGCTGCTGGGGATCTCGTACGCCACGCCGCGCGGGCTGGCGCTGTACACCTCCGCCGTGCTGGCGTGGACGGTGGTGCCGTACCTGCGCCGCGGCTGGCGCTCCGTGCTGTGGACCTCCATGGCGTTCGGGTGGACGCTGCTGGCCTCGTACGCGTTCGCCATCAACTACGGCCCCCGCGCCGGCCTGCACCCGGCGGACTCGCGGGCGTGGATGCAGGGTGCGGCCCTCTTCGCGTGGGTGCTGCTGGGCGCGCTCCCCCTCGCGCGCCGCGTGCTGGCGACCGTCCGCACCCGGCGCGCCGACGGGCGCCCGCACGAGCGCCACTGGCGGGACCTGGATGCGCTGCACTGGTACGGCGTGGCCGTGGTGGCGCCAGCCATGCTCATCGGCACCTCGGCGCTGGCGTGGCGGATGAAGCCGGACGCGTGGGGCGCGCTGGCGATGGGGGTCGCCGCCGCGTACGCGCTGGGGGCGTGGGCGCTGCGGGGGGCGGATGGGCGCCTGGCGCGCGTGCTCCTCTTTGCCGCGGCGGTCCTGCTGCCGGCGGGGTGCCTGGCGGCGCTGGACGCGGAGCCGCTGCTGGCGGCGCTGGCCGTGCAGGCGCTGGGGTTGCACCTGCTGGCCTCCGGGGGCGCGGGGCCGGCCATCCGCTGGCTGGCGCACAAGGCGTACGTGGGCGTGGGCGGGTGGGTGCTCGTGCGCCTGGTCGCGAGCGGCGACATCAGCGTGCCGCGCGTGGCGGCGGACCTGGCGGCCATCGCCGCGGGCCTCGCCATCTCGTACGTGGTCCGCGGGCGGACGGAGATGCTGGCGTACCGCATCTTCGCGCACGTGGCGATGCTGGGATGGGTGTGGCGCCAGGTGGCGCAGCTGGAAGGCGGGCAGGGGATCGCCACCATCGCCTGGGGCGCGTGGGGGCTCGCGCTGCTGCTCGTGGCCATGCGGCAGGGGTGGCCCATGGCGGAGCGCGTGGCCATCTGGACGCTGCTGGCCACGGTGACCAAGCTGTTCCTGGTGGACCTGGAGCGGCTGGATCCCCTCTTTCGCGTGATCCTCTTCCTGGGGTTCGGGGCCGTGTTCCTGTTCTTCAGCTACTCGCTGTCCGGCGCGTGGAAGCCGGGCGGCCCGCGCGAGCCGGAGCCCCAGCCGGCGGGGCGCGACGCGTGAGCCAGCCGTACGCCCCGCCCGCCGGCCTGTGCGAAAGCTGCGCGAACGTCCGCATCGTCGACACGCGCAAGGGCTCGCGCTTCTTCATGTGCCAGCTCTCGGACGTGGATCCGCGCTTTCCCAAGTACCCGCGCACGCCCGTGATGCAGTGCATCGGCTACACCCCGGCGCCGGCCGGCGACGTGGCCGTGGTGGAGCAGGGTGACGGCGGATGAAGCAGGCCTGACCCGGCGCGCCGGATGACCCGGTCACACGCGAAGAGCCCGCCGGGAACGATCCGTTCCGGCGGGCTCTCGTGCGTCACGGGGGCTTGATCAAAGTAGACACCGTGATTATGTATGGGCGCCGGATTTTCCGATCCGGAGGGGACGTCGGGTTTGTCGAACATGGCGACGAGGAGGGCGGGGTGGCGGTGTTTCTGTTCTTCGACGAATCGGGAAACCTGGACTTTTCGGCCAACGGCTCGCGCCACTTCTGCTTCGGCGTGCTCAGCCTGCGCGATCCGGGGCCGCTGACGGCGGCGCTCACGCGGCTGCGGTACTCGCTGCTGGAGCAGGGGCTGGAGCTGGAGTACTTTCACGCCGCCGAAGACCGGCAGGCGGTCCGCGACCGCGTGTTCGACACGCTGGCGGAGGTGGGCGGGTTCGAGCTGGACGTGTTGATCGCGGACAAGCGCACGCTGCATCCCGTGCTGCGCAACCCGTTCGAGTTCTACTGCCACCACGGGTACGCCATCGTGGAGGCGGCGCTCACCCGCGTTCGCCACCTGGACGAGCCCATCGTGGTGGTGACGGATACGCTCCCCCTGCAGCGCGAGCGAAAGGCGCTGGAAAAGGCCTTCCGGACGGCCATCCGCAGGCTGCTGGGCGACCGGCAGTTCTCCGTGGTGCACCACTCTTCGGCGGCGCACGCGGGGCTGCAGGCGGTGGATTACATGACGTGGGCGGTGCAGCGAAAGCTGCGCGGCGACAGCCGGTCGTACGAGCGGATCCGGAAATGGATCCGGAGCGAGTGGGAGGCGCACGGGGTAGGGGTATAAAAAGCGACCTCCCCAGCTACCCTTTCTAAGAAGGGAGAGCCCCATGGGCTCTTTTCACCGGGGAGGTACCTTTACGCTTTTACCGCTGCCCCAACTATAACCGCACATTACCCGAACCACAAGTCCCCTTCCGCCCCTCCCGTTCGCTGGCGTTGCGCGCCGCGGAGGGAGGGTTACTTCCGTGCGGGGGGCCGCGCCAAGCGGGTCTGGCTGTGCCCGCCGATCTCTACCACTTCTTCCACGTCGTCCTCGCGGGTCATCCGCTCGCCCAGCAGGCGAAGCACTTCGTCGCGATCGGGCCGGATGGGGCCGATCTCCACGGTCAGCACGTCGCCGTCCACCCGCACCACCGGGGGCGTGACGGAGCCATTGGGCCGCGGAGCGTACTCCTGGGACAACGCTTCCCCCAGCGGAAGGAGAGCCGTGCCCCGGGTCCGGAACTCCAGCAACGTGGCGAACTTGTAGTTCCTGGACCTGCCCTTGCCCGGCAGCTGGCGCTCCACCTTTCGCAGGCGCACGGACACGAGGTGCGCGAGCGGCAACTCCACCACCTGCGGGTCGTCGGCCGTCAGGTGCTCGTGCAGGTAGGAGCGGACGCGCACCAGGATGCGCTCCGGCCCGATCGCCATTACCCACGCCTCGCGCCGGAACGAGAGGCGCCACCCCTGGAGCAGCCCGCCCCCGAACAGCAGGGAGAAGGCTCCGATCCCGGCCGCCCATCCCCAGTGGATCGTGCCCGCCCAGTACTTCCACCCCATCCATCCCGCGGTCCCGAGCAACGCCAGCCCGAGGACGAGCGAAAACACGGCGTTCGGCCGCACCAGCTGCTCGTCGGCGCGGATCTCCGCCTCGCTGGGGCGCAGAAAGCGGGGGGACGGCAGCGCCACGTCGCCCGGGACCTCGTCCACGGATGTGGATGCGGATGCGGGCTCGGGCTGCTGCTGTGTGCCGGGAACGGGGAGCTCGGAGGTCGCGTCGGGGAGTCCGGATACCGCAGCGGATGCGGTGAGCTCGGTCGTCTCGGCGGATGCGGTGAGTTCGATCGTATCGGAACCGGCGGGCGCGTCGGGCGGAGCGGACGCGCTGGGGGCGGGGCAGGCGACCAGGTCCGCCACGCGCTGCTGCAGCTCGGCGCGCGAGGTGTGCGGGTCCATCTCCTCCGCGAGCAGCAGGGCCCGGTGCATGCTCGTCTCGCCGACGGCGCGCAGGCCCTTTTCCTTGTCTTCCGGCAGCAGGGTGGCGGGGTTCCGGATGTCCAGCAACTCCTGCCCGTCCGCATCCCGCGGGACGCGCTCGCCGAGCAGGCGCAGGATCTCGTCCATCCGCGGCTGCGTGTCCGAGCCCTGGAACGACGTCTCCACGCGCAGCACGCCGTCCGCCGTGACGGCGACGGTGGGATCACGGCGGGTGAACCACGTGCCGGCGTCCTTGCGCTGTCTCTCCATGAGCACCGCCTGCAGCGGGCGCAGGTCGCGGTCCCGCACCCGGAAGTCCAGGTACGTGTAGGTGAGCATGTCGCTGTCGTTGCCCCCCACTTGCCGGATTACACGCCTCATCTGCCGCACGCCCAGCACGTGCGCCAGGGGAAGCTCGATCACCTGGGGCGCGCCGGCCGGGACGCCTGCTTCGATGACGCCGCGGTAGCGGATGAGCACGCGGTCGCGGCCAATGGCCATCTGCCAGGCACCCGGGCGCCGGTCGCGGCGCCGGTACCAGTACAGCAGCAGCGGGGCAGACAGCAGTGCCGCGATGCAGATCGCCGCGATGCCCCAGTCCAGGGTGCCGGCCACCGCCCTCCAGGTCGTCCATCCCGAGATCGCCAGCGCGACGATCGCGATGAACAACAGCCCGTTCTTGCGGGGCCGTACGATCACGTCGTCCAGGCCGATGTTCGCGTCGCCGAGCGACAGCAGGCGCAGGGGCGGCGGCGCGGCCGGGGACGGCGCGGGGGATGCGAGGGAGGTGGTTTCCATTGATGGGGGCGATTCAAAGGGGTTGTGCAGGCGCCATGGGATCGGCGCAGGTGGGTCTTCGCCGTCGACGTGCGGGCGAACTGTATCTCTTCCGCGGACCCGATGTTCCCTGCCGGGAGCGGGAACGGAGCCGGCGCGGGGTACCGGCGCGGTCAGGAGGGGTCCAGCGTGGTCACCGGCTGCCGTAGCGGGCCCCTTCCGCGTCGAAGGTCCGCGACGGGTTGCGGGGGATGCTGAGCGTGCGCCACCGGGGCCCCGCGAAGTGCCTGGCCAGCAGGACGATCTGCCCCACGTGGTAGCACGCGTGCGCCACGCCGCGGTCCACCGCGCGGATCACGCCGTACGCCTCGCCGCGGATGTGCACCGTGCGCCCCAGGTCGTCCGGCGTCAGCGCCTCCAGCGTGCCCAGGAAGGTCGCCCAGCTGCGCTCCCACGCCTCCAGCAGCGCCGCGCGTCCGTCCGCACCGGCCAGCTCGAACTCGCCGTCCCGGTCGCGGTCCGGCTTTTCGCCGTCCGTGGTCAGGAAGTCCGTCCACCGCGAGCGCAGGTTGCCCGCGAGGTGCTTGGCGATGAGCGCGATGCTGTTCTCGTCCCCGCCCAGGGGCGTGGCGAACTGCGCGTCGTCCACCTGCGCCATGGCGTCGTCCGCCAGCCGCTTGTAGTACGCGGCGCACTCGCGGACGTCCTGCAGATAGGTCGTGGGGAAATCCATCAGTCCGCTCCCGTGGATGGAATCCGGAGCCTGGATCGCCGGCAGGAGGACTGCCGGTTCGGTGTCCGCGGAGGCGGACAGTGTGAAGTTGTAGCCGCGCTTTCAATCGCTTTCCTGCTCCATCCCGCGCGCCGATCTTCGCCGTCTCCCGCGCTGATCTTCGCCGTCTCCCGCGCTGATCTTCGCCGTTCCCCGCGCCGATCTTCGCCGATCGCGGAGGTCGATCGCGGGAGGCAATCGTGGGAGCCGCCCGCGCGGTTCGATCGGCCCGCCGTCTACCCGCCGAACCCCCGCGTCTCCCCCACGGACACGCGGTACCCGTCCACCTGCGCGATGGTTTCCGCCTCCGTCCAGCCGATGCCGGGCTCGGCGGCCATGCGGCGCGCGACCGCCTCCGCCACCGCCATCCCGCCGTCCGCCGCCTCGTAGAACAGGTGCAGGCGCCGGACGAGCACGTCTTCCAGCGACAGCGCCATCTCCCCGCGGACGGTGTGCACCACCTCCGCCCACACGTAGGGATGCCCCTCCATCAGCCGCCCGCCCAGCGCCGCGTCGCCGCGGACCAGGGCGAGCACGTGCTCCGCGTCCGTGCCGTAGGCGCGCGCCAGGTGCTCGCCCGTGTCGGCGCCCAGGCCGGCGGCCACCGCCTCGGCCACGACCGTGTCGCGGAACGCCTCCCACGGGCCCTCCGGGTCGCCGGGAAGCCGCAGTCCGCCCGTGGGCGACACGCGGCTGGCCACGCCGTGCTCCTCGCGCAGCCCGTCCACGGCCGCGTCCACCACCTGCTCCGCCATCACCCGGTACGTCGTCAGCTTGCCGCCGGCGATGTTCAGCAGCCCCGCGCGGTCGCGCCAGATCTCGTGCTCGCGGCTGGTGGCGCTGGCCGCCAGCCCGCCGTCGCCGCCCTGGGCCGGGGCCAGCAGGGGGCGGATGCCCGCCCACGTGCTCACCACGTCCTCCTCTGTGAGCTTCGCGCCGGGAAAGATGGAGTTGGCCGAATCCAGCAGGTAGCGCACGTCCTCCGGCTCCGCGCGCACCTCGGCGGGGGAGCCGGCGTAGTCCGTGTCCGTGGTCCCCACGTAGCTGAACTCGCCCCAGGGAAGCACGAACATCACCCGGCCGTCCACCGGCGAGCGAAAGGTGATGGCGTTGCGGTTCCCCACCCGGTCGCGGCGCAGCATGATGTGCACGCCCTTGGTGGGCCGCAGCCGCGCCACGGCGCCGGGGTCCGCCAGCTTGCGCACCGCGTCGCTCCAGGGCCCGGTCGCGTTCAGCACCACGCGCGCGCGCACGTCGATGGCCTCCGCGCCCTCGCGCAGGCAGTCGCGTACCCGTGCGCCCGCGATCCCCCGGCCGTTGCGCAAAAAGCCGACGACCTCCGCGTGCGGCACCACCGCCGCGCCCGCCTCGTGCGCGCCGCGGGCGTTGGCCAGCGTCAAGCGTGCGTCGTCCACCGCCGCGTCGTAGTAGACCGCCGCGCCCAGGAGACCGTCCGAGCGCAGCAGCGGCTCCTCGTCCAGCGCCTTTGCGCGGGGGAGCATGCGGTGTCGGGCGATGTTGCGGAACAGGGACAGGCCGTCGTACAGCCACATCCCCGCCTGCAGCATCCGGTATCCCACCGGGGCGCCGCGGTAGACGGGGAACAGGAAGGGGAGGGGATGCACCAGGTGGGTGGCCAGCGCCAGCAGGCGGCGGCGTTCCGCGCTGGCCTCGAACACCAGGCGAAAGTCGTACGTCTCCAGGTAGCGCAGCCCGCCGTGGATCAGGCGGCTGCTGCGGCTGCTGGTGCCGCGCCCCACGTCGCCCGCGTCCACCAGCGCCACGCGCAACCCGCGTCCGGCCGCGTCGCGCGCCGCCGCCGCGCCCGTGATGCCGCCGCCGATCACGAGCAGGTCCCACGTCTCGCCGGCCAGTGCTGCCAGGTGCGCGTGGCGCGCGGCGGCCGAGAACGGGGCGGGGGAGCTCATGGGCGGGCGCGCGGCCGTCAGCTCGCCGCGCCGCCCGGCGCGGCCACGTCCTTGAAGCCCAGCGCCGTCAGCAGCGAGGCAAACGAGACGTCGCTGTGGCTCAGCACGAAGACGCCCTCGAAGGTGGTGTCCAGGAAGGTGAAGTCCGTCTCGATCACCAGCCCGTTGGCCGCCTGCTCGCCCACCTCGTCGCGCGCGCCCAGCATCATCTCCGGCGTGCCGATCATCACCCCCTTGCCCAGAAAGGTGCCCAGCACGCCCACGTACGCCGCGCAGACGATGTTGCCCATCTCCATGAGCGCCGACTTCTCCAGCTCCCCCACCTCCACGTGGCGGCTGGGGTCGCGGCGCAGCATGAGGGCCACCATGCGCAGGGCCGTCTCCGTGGCCAGGATGAGCGCCGCGCGCTCCCCGCCCATCTCGCTCACCCCCGTGATGGGCACGGTGATGACCACCAGGTCGCCCTTGCCCGGGAGCCCCGCGCCCGATTCCGCGCGCGCCCACTGGATGCGCGGCACGGAGATCATCACGGTCAGCCCGGTGAGGGCCGAGAGGTTGGTGGCCGCGTGGCCGGCGCCGATGTTCACCACCTCGCGGATGGCGTCCATCTGCTGGGCGGTGACGGGACTCTGGGTCATGTGTAAGTCTGGCGACTGCGTTGTATGGGCGGACGTCGGTGACTGCCGAACATCAACATCAACTGCAACGACTTCAACTGCTCAACCTGCGTGTGGGCGTGCCCCTCCGCTGCGCTCCGGGTCGGGCTGCGCGCGCACTAAGGCACGATACAACTGTGCCTAAGTGCGCCGAGCCCCCGGCGCTCACCGGCATCTCGACGTTTCCGCCGGTCTCCTGCATGCGCGCCGTGTTCTCGGCCCTGCGGGCGCGCATCCCTCACGCGACTTCACCGCACCCCATCCTTCTGGTGCGCCTGGCCGCCCTCGCGCCGGGCGGTTGAAACCGCGGCTGGAACGTCACGAAATCC
>DATING010001081.1:0-1770 GCA_035474555.1 Longimicrobium sp.
CGCCCGCCACACGCCGCCCATCTGCCGTAACTCACGCACTTTCGCACTAACGCACTAACGCACTAACGCACTCCCTCACGCACTTCCCCCGTCCTCCCCCTCCGTGCGCACGGGGTAGATCGACTGCTCCAGCAGCCGGCCCACGCGCTCCAGCAGCACCTCGGGGCTGAAGGGCTTCTCGATGAAGTCCGTGCCGGGCTCCAGGGGGCCGGCCGTGCGCGCGGCGTCGCGGTCGTAGCCGCTGATGAACAGCACGCGGATCCCCGGACGCTCCGCCATCAGCCGCCGCGCCAGGTCGCTGCCGTTCATCCGGGGCATCACCAGGTCCGTCACCAGCACCTGGATCACGCCGGAGTGCTGGCGGCTCAGCGCCATGGCCTCGGCCCCCTCCGCCGCCGTCAGCACGTCGTAGCCGCCGCGCGAGAGCACCCGCTCGGCAATGCGGCGCACCGTCTCCTCGTCCTCCACCAGCAGCACCGTGCCCCGGCCCCGCGGCCGCACGGGGAGCACGGCCACCGCCTCCTCCTCGTCCACGTCGCCGCGGGCCACGGGGAGGTACACGCGCACGCGGGTGCCCCGGCCCGGCTCGCTGTCGATCCACACGTATCCGCCGCTCTGCTTGACGATGCCGTACACCATCGACAGCCCCAGCCCCGTGCCCTTGCCCGTGGGCTTGGTGGTGAAGAACGGCTCGAACGCCATCTCCAGCGTGGCCGGGTCCATCCCCATCCCGGTGTCGCCCACCTCCAGCAGCACGTACTGGCCCGGGACCACGTAGGCGTACTTGCGCCGCAGCTCCTCGCCCAGCTCCATGTTGCTGGTGCACACCATCACCACGCCCCCCTCGGGCATGGCGTCGCGGCCGTTGACGACGAGGTTCAGGATCACCTGCTCCACCTGCGCCGGGTCCGCCCGCACGCGGCGCAGGTCCGGGTCCAGCCGCGTGGCCAGCTCCACGTCCTCGCCCAGCAGCCGGCGCAGCATCCGCTGCATCTCGGCCACGGACTGGTTCAGGTCCAGCAGCCGCGGCTGCAGCACCTGTCGCCGGCTGAACGCCAGCAGCTGCCGGGTCAGCGCGGCGGCCCGGTCGGCGGCCCGGCGGATCTCCTCCACGTCCTCGCGCGACGGCGAATCCGGCGGGATGTCGGCCAGCAGCAGCTCGGCGTTGCCGCGGATGGCCGTGAGCAGGTTGTTGAAGTCGTGCGCCACGCCCCCCGCCAGGCGTCCGACCGCCTCCATCTTCTGCACCTGCAGCAACTGCTGCTCGCTCCGGCGCAGGGCCTCCTCCGCCTCGCGCCGCTCCGTCACGTCGCGGGAGTTGACCACGATGCCGCGCACGGCCGGGTCGTCGATCAGGCTGGTGGCCACGGTCTCCAGGATGCGCCACGAGCCGTCGCGGTGCCGCACCCGCAGCTCCGCCAGCTTGGGGCGCCCCTGCGCGGCGATGGCCCGTTCGAACATCTCCAGCATGGCGGGCACCTCGTCGGGGTGCACCAGCTCGCCCAGGTAGGTGCCCGCCAGCTCCGTGCGCCCATATCCCAGCACCCGCTCCACGGCCGGGCTGGTGTAGCGCAGGTCGCCGTTCTCGTCCAGCACGCTGATCACGTCGCGCCCGTGCTCCAGCAGCGAGCGGAACTCGCGCTCGCGCAGCCGCAGCGCCTCTTCCGCGGCGCGGCGCTCGGTGATGTTCTCCACCATCCGGATGGCGTACCTCGGCTCCCCGTCGGCCGAGCGGACCAGCGCGACTGAGAGCCGTCCCCACACGATCCC
>DATING010001082.1:0-2716 GCA_035474555.1 Longimicrobium sp.
TGACGGAAAGTCTCCCCCGGGGGTGAGGGCCCCCGCGCGGGGCCGGCCTCCCACCGCCGTTTCCGTCTCGATCCCGAACGCCGGAAGGGGCGCCATCCCACGCGGGAGGCGCCCCTTCTGCACGTTTGCCATCGACCGAAAGCCCTCTACCGAAGGCCGTGCCTCAGAACCGCCAGGACAGGCCCAGGCGCAGCATGAGGATGTTGGCCGTGGATGCGTCGTAGTCGATGACGACGGGCTCCTCTACGATGCCGCCCACCAGCACCTCGTCGCGCAGCCGCAGACGGTCCTGGTTCCAGAACGTCAGGTAGTCCTCGAACCCCAGCGACAGCGCCAGCCCGCGGCTGCCGATGTTGGTCACCGCGTCCACGCCTAGGTTCAGGCCAAAGTGGCGGGAGCTGCCGGTGACGTCGTCGTTGTCCAGCCCCTCGATGTCGGGATGGTCCATCAGCACCATGGACGGCGCCACGGTGACGTACGCCGCGGGGTGAAAGCGCCGGTTGTCGGGGATGGGGTCCGGCAGGCGGTACTGCAGGCCGGCCTTGAAGAACCACATCTGGGGCCCGTTGGCCACGAAGCTCGTGGTCGTGCTGGTGCCGCCGGTCACGGTGGTGAGGTTCAGGTCGTCCTCGTCGGCCCCGCTGTACGCCGCGCCGGCCACCAGGTTGAGGGGCCCGGTGAGCTGGTACTCGGCGTTCAGCCCCACGGCCGAGGCGCCGCCGCGGTCCTCGTCCACGAGGAACTGGTCGCCGTTCTCGGTGATGGCGTAGTAGTCGCCGCTGCCGTAGCCGACGCGCACGCCGACCCACGGGGTAATGGCAAAGCGGGAAAAGGGAACGAGGTCTGCCGGCGGCTGCGCGGCAAAGGTCTCGTCGTTCTGTGCATGTGCAACGGCAGGCAGCACGAGCAGCCCGGCCAGGGCGAGCACACCGAATCGCATCGGTTTCCTCCTGGGAAGTGGCGAAGCGCGGAAGGCGTCTTCGGAGGGGATGTCGGGTGATTGGACAGCAAATTAGCGCGGATGGCGCCGTTGCGGAATAGTTTCGCCCGTTGACGATCACGGGTGGATGTCCGTCACCGGGTCAAAGTGCAATGATCGTACTGAGTTCCGCTGATTGCGCAAATGCCCGTCCGGCGTGCATCCCACCGCGCAAACGCTGGCCCGGCGAGTGCGGGCGCGGCCTTTTCCACCGCGGCCCCCTCTCGCGTAATGCAAAGGTCCGTGCATTCATACCGGGTCGGATCCGCGCACACACGGGTGCCGATTTCGCCCGTCTCCCGCGCAGAACGACGAAAAGCCTGAACGCAGAGTACGCGGAGTGTAAAAGAGAGTTCGCAGAGTAAAACCCTCGTGTCTCGGCGAACTCCTTCTGCTTCTCTGCGCGTTGGAACTCCTGGACGGGATGCAGGGGGAGGAGATCCAGCCGCGGGCATTGCGACCCGGTCGGACGCGTACGGCAGGTCCGCTCAGCCGCGGAGGTGGCCGAGCATGTCGTCCGTGACGGTGGTCGGGAGGGGCGAGATGCGGGCGGGGTCGAAGCGCGGGAGCAGCGCGGCGGCGGAGACGGCCTCGCCCTCCGCGGCCAGGCCGCAGGTCGACGCCAGCCAGCCCACCACGCGCTCCGCCGGCACGCCCGCGTCGCGCAGCTCGCCCAGGGAGACGGCGCCGTGGCGCTTGGCCAGCCGCTCGCCGTCCGGCCCCATCATCAGCGGCACGTGCAGAAAGGCGGGCGCGGGCAGGTCCAGCGCATCGTAGAGCAGGATCTGCCGCGCGGTACTGGAAAGCAGGTCCGCGCCGCGCAGCACGTGCGTGATCCCCATCGCGGCATCGTCCACCACCACGGCCAGCTGGTACGCGGCCACGCCGTCCTTGCGCCGCACCACGAAGTCGCCTTCCGCGGCCGGATCGAAGCACTGCTCGCCCATCACCCCGTCGCGAAAGCACACCTCGTCCGGGTCCACCCGCACGCGCAGGGCGAACAGGCTGCGCCCGTGCGCGGTGAGGGAGGGGACGCCGGCATCCACGCGGCGGTCGCGGCAGGTGCCGGCGTAGCGCGGGCCCTCCTCGCCGGCGTGCGGCGCACTGGCGGCCTGCGCGATGTCGCGGCGCGAGCAGGTGCACTCGAAGAGCAGCCCGCGCTCGGCCAGCCGCCGCAGCGCCGCCTCGTAGCGCTCCTGCCGCTGCGACTGCACGTACGGCTTGAAGGGGCCGCCCACGTCGGGGCCCTCGTCCCAGTCCAGCCCCAGCCAGCGCAGCTCGTCCAGCTGCCGCTCCATGAACCCCGGCCGCACGCGCCCAAAGTCCAGGTCTTCCACGCGCATGACGAACGCGCCGCCCGCCGCCCGCGCATGGAGCCACGCGAGCAGGGCCGTGCGCGCGTTGCCCAGGTGCAGCGCGCCGGTGGGGCTGGGTGCGAATCGTCCGCGGAGCATGGGGGAAAAGGTGGGGAAGCGGGGGGGAGTGCGAAAGGGAGGGAGGGAAGTGCGGGAGTGCGGGAGTGCGGGAGTGCGGGAGTGCGGGAGTGCGGGAGTGCGGGAGTATGAACGTGCAGGCAGCGGGAGAGGTTCGGGCGCGGAGCTGGGCCCCAGCGACGCCCCCTCCCGCTCGTTCCTCGCGACCTCCCCCAAAAACCCCTGGGGGAGGTGAGATGGATCGTGCATGGTGGCGGCCACTCGTTACGGGCGGAGAGCCCCCTCCCCCCGGCCCCCTCCCCCG
>DATING010001083.1:0-2022 GCA_035474555.1 Longimicrobium sp.
AGGAACGGGTCCGCCCAGCGCACGGCCGTCACGGCACCCGTCCCCAGCGCGTGGCGCGGAAGAGCATCTCCGCCACCAGCAGCGCCGCGCCCATCAGCAGGAACGGCAGGTACCAGTCGCGAGTCCGGTGGTAGCGGCGCACGCGCACGGGCGTCCGCTCCAGCCGGTCGATGTCGGCGTAGATGCGGCGCAGCGTCTCCGTGTCCCGCGCGCGGTAGTAGCGGCCGCTCGTCGTGCGGGCGATGTCGGCCAGCAGCACCTCGTCCACCGCCGTCTTGGCGTAGGCGTAGCGCACCCCCACGCGGGTGATGGCCACGGGCACGCGCGCGACGGTGTCCGATCCCATCGCGATCGTATAGACGCGGATGCCCAGCGCCGCGGCCGCCTGCGCCGCCTGCCGGGGATCGATGTCGCCGCGGTTGCTGGCACCGTCGCTCATCAGCACGACAACCTTGGAGCGCTCCTCCGCCCGCCGCAGCCGCGCCGCGGACGCCGCCAGCCCGTCGCCGATGGCCGTGCCCTCGCCCAGCCCGCCGCTCTCCAGCCCGGCGACGGCCTCGGAGAGGATGCCGTAGTCGCGGGTGAGCGGCACGCGCGTCATGGCCTGCGCGGCGAACGCCACCAGGCCGATGCGGTCGTGCTCGCGCCCCTGGATGAAGCGCGCGACGGTCTGCTTGGCCGCACCCAGGCGGTTCCGGGGGCGCAGGTCCTCCGCCAGCATGGACTGCGACACGTCCACCGCCAGCACGATGGCGATTCCCTCCGACGTTTCTTCCACGATCCGCGCGCGCAGCTGCGGCCCCGCGAGCGCGACCACGAGCAGCCCGAAGCTCATCGCCCGCAGGACGTCGGGGATGGGCCCGGCCCAGCGGCCCCGCCCGCGCGACGCCTCGCCCAGCGCGCGGGCCGGTGCGAACGCCACCGCACCGGGCGCACGCCGCCGCAGCCACTGCAGCCACAGCGGGATCAGCAGCAGCAGGAGCAGCGCCCACGGGTTCGCGAAGCCGATGCTCATCGCCCCGCCGGCGTCAGCGCGGACGTGTCGGAGCCGGGCGACTCGGCGGATGCGGGGCGGTGGAACTCCGCGATCCAGCGCCGCGCCGCCTCCCAGTCCTGCAGCGCGCGGGCGGGCGGCGGGGGGCGGCGCGCGAACTTGGCGAGGTCCGCCTGCGAGAGCGCGCGCTCGATGGCATCCACGTCCGACGCCCGCGCGCCCGTGGCGATCAATCGGTCCAGCAGCTCGGAGGTCGTCAGGTCCGCACCCAGCTGCGGGTCCGCCGTGGCCGCGAACGCGCGGAGGACGGTGCTCGTCTCGGCCGTGAACGCCTCCACGTCCCGCTCCAGCACGCCGGATGCGCGCAGCCGGTCCAGCTCCGCGAGCGCGTGCTCCCGCGGGTCGGCCGGCGGCGTGATGCGCGGATGGCGGCGGCGGCGCCAGAGCCAGAACGCGAGCAACGCCAGCGCGGCGAGCACGGCGGCCGCGATCCACGCCCACGTCCAGTCGCGGCGCGGCGTCTCCACGATGTCCTTGGGCGGGCGTGGCGCCGTGGAATCCACCGGCAGCACGGCGCGCACGAACGGCAGGGGGAGCTGGATGGGGATCGTCCGCGCGGCGCCGCCCGGCAGCGTGACGCGGGCCTCGGCGCGCGCGTTGGCCGCGGGGTCCGTGACCCACAGCACGACGGTGGCGACGGCACGGTGCACGCCGGCCGAGTCCGGCGGATACGCGCGCGACTCGCCGACCTGCTGATACGCCCCGTCCCCCGCCGCCGGCACCACGAGCGCGACGGTCACCCCCGCCGGCGCGCGCACGAACACCGCCGCACGAAACCGGTCACCCACGGTCACGGTGTCCGGCTCCACCCGCATCCCCACGACGACGACGGAATCGGCGGCGCGAGTCTGCGCCGATGCATCGACTGAGACGAGGGACAGCAGAAGGGCGAGCAGGCAGATGGTCAACATCCAGCCGGGCGAATGAATTCGCTGCAACAAACACACGAAGTCCGCCTGCGCGGACTG